>CATZDQ010000087.1 GCA_958417695.1 uncultured Clostridiaceae bacterium
AAATAGACTGATAACTTTTCCTCTTGTATAGGATTCTACAGCATTTAAAATGCTTTCTAGACTCTCTGGTGAATGGGCATAATCTATCATAATGGTTAATTCTTTTTTATTACTTACTAGTTCTGATCTTCCTGGTACTCTTACTTCTAGTAGTGCTTCTTTCATCTGTTCTGCATTACAACCTAATTTCATGCCAATACAGATAGCAGCTAAAGAGTTATAGACGCTAAATCTTCCAGGAATACAGGTCTTTACTCTTTCATTTCGTTCTCCTATTTTTACTTTAAAATCGACATAGGAGTTTGTGATGGTAATATCCTTAGCTAGCACATTGCAAAAATTATCTATACCATAAGTGGTTATATCACATTCTGGTACTAACTTTGGTACTTTAGCGGCATATAAATCATCAGCATTCACGAAACCTGTTTTACACATTTTAAATAATTGTAACTTTGACTCAAAATAATCTTCCATGTTAGGGTGTTCTTTTGGACTAATATGGTCTTCTGAAAAGTTTGTGAAAATACCTATATCAAATTCACAACCAGCTACTCTATGTAATTTTAAGCTTTGTGAGGAAACTTCCATAACCACTGCTTCACAGCCAGCTTGTGCCATATCATAAAACATTTTCTGTAATTTGATGCTTTCTGGAGTGGTTCTATCACTATCTTCTATTTTCTGGTCACCTATATAAGAAGCAATTGTTCCTATAAGACCTACTTTCTTACCAGCCTTTTCTAAGATGGCTTTTGTCATAAAAGCAGTCGTTGTCTTTCCTTTAGTTCCAGTAATCCCAATTAACTTAAATCTTCTAGATGGATTTTTATAAAAGTTACATGCACAAATCGCTAATGCATATCTCGTATCTGGCACAACAATGATGGTTACCCCTTCGGGAATAGCTTTAATAATAGCTTTATCTACATCTGCTTGTGCCATAATAACACTAGCACCTTGTTCTATTGCTTTTGTTATATAGTCATGTCCGTCTACGGCAAATCCTTTTATGGCTATGAACATACTATCTTTGGTTATATTTCTAGAATCACTGTCTAAATTCTTAATTTCTTTATCTAAAGTTCCCTTTACCTTTAAGCCTTCCAATCCTGCTAATATTTCTTTTAAATCCATACAGTTTTCTCCTTTACTTTATTTCTATTTTTCCGTGTACATTATATCGCTAATTTTTTCATTTGTAAATGCATTTTTTAGGGAATTTTAGGAGCTACTTTTTTTCTTATTTTATACTTATGCCGCCTTTTCATCTTTTATGAGAAAAATAGTAAGGCAACTGCCCTACTATTTTTCGGTTTTATGAAAATAAATTAAAATATATTTTCTTCTATTTTACCTTTTACTCATTTTCTCTTATTCCTTTATATATATCATTGCATTAATTACTTACGCTTTATCTCGTACCTAATAATATTATAAGTTTAAAGGAGCCCTTTCAACTGCTGTTGAAAGGACTCCTTTGAGATTATTGATTACCGGGGAACTGTACTCCGATAACCTGATTAAAACCGTTCACCGAAACACTGGGTTCTCTGTTACCAAAATAGCTAACGCGGCATCCTTTTGGTACCCAGAGTTCTTCGTCTTCCCAGATTACAACTACATCATCCCGATGTTTCCTTTCTAAGCTAATCTCATCCAAAGGTACGGAATGAATGTCAGTGAGACCGAAGAGTATCCCCCCTGCTACCAGTAATACGATTGCAGCCGCTACAACGGCTACAAAATCTTTTTTCCTCATAATTTTTTCCTCCTGTTATATTTTTTTGTATTATGAGTTTTTCACCACTTAGGTGAACTATATCTATTATAACATATTTGTACAAATTTATCAAATTATGTATGGCAATCGCTTAAAAATTCATATAGTTATGCCTAGTTTTATGAAATGCTAGGCATGACTTCAAATATTAATCTTTTAATATTTTCTAAAGTCTAACATATATCTCGTTAATTTTCTTTGTAAAGGCATTTTCTTTGCTCCAAAACTATTGTCTAAACTTGACAAATTAAATACTATTTTTCTTACCATTGACAGGTTATTAATTGAATTTCCTATTCTATTTCTTGAATGGTCTTCCTCTAAAGTTACATCTAATCTCCAATGTAATCACATTCTATATTCCAATGGTCTCTTATGACTTCTTCTAACTTATCTATATCAATTTTATAGTCTATTATATAATAATTATCTGTTTTATTTGTTTCTTCTTCTATAGTCCTTTCTACCCTTACATATGCAATACCTTTAACTGTTTTCCATTTCTTTTTTCTCTTCTTCCATGATTTTTCTTATCTGTTACTTCTTTCCAAATTATATCTTTATGAGCTTTTCATTTATTTATTTTATCGAAATATTTTTTTATATCTTTCTGTAATTCTTTTTGATTTTCTTTTACTTTTAATACATAATGTCCACCTTGTTCTACTATCTTTTTCGTTATTTTTTCTTGTGTTCCGATGGCACTATTGTGATATGTGCTCCTGTTATATCTAACAACTCTAATAATTCTGGAATCGCTGTTATTTCATTAGACTTTTCTTCTACTTTTATTTGACCTATCGATATCCTATATCCCTAAAAATGCTGATACTATATATGGCGTATTTCCTCCATGAATTGCATCTGTTGCTGACTTCACCGCTTTTCCATCAATTCTTATATTCTTATCTGTTTTCTTTTTTATTATCTCTCTAGTCCATTCTATAAATATTTCCATGAATTTTTTTGCTATCCACTGCACTAAATACATCTGATAGGCAGTCATGTGATGGTGTTCCATTTTCTAATTTTAATAATTTTACAAAGTATTCTTCTTTTAATTTTAGAAAATCTGCTATATTTGTAAAGTCCGTCAATCCACACAATATTCCATATATTGTCATTATTAATATATCTATTAATTTGTATTTTTTTCTCTTATATCTCTTGAATCTTCTAATATTTCCAATCTTTCAAATAATGTTTTCATTTGTTATACTTCTTAGAAACATTATACTATATTTCTTTATTTTATACACATTTTTTAAGTGATTGCCATACAAGAAAAATATTTCGAACTTTTCTGACATTTTCATTTATCGGAATGTATTTATTATGAAGAAAAGAATCGAAAACAAATGAAAAGAAAAAAATCATTTTTCACGTCAATAGAAATAAAATGTTAGTTCAATATAATTCACAATTTTACTAAAATGCATATTGAATCAAAAATTCCAATCATTCAGTGGTAATATTTATTGCTTCACTATTTTTATAGTATTTATTTGTTATTTTATATTTATTATGCCATTTAACATATAATTTATCTTACGAGTGTATGTTATTTTTTAAGAAAAAACCAAGTAGAATTTTACTTTTCTACTTGGTAGTCTCTTTAAGAACTTTTAGTATTTTCTCTAACTTTTGAAGCTTAATTTATATCTTATTACTTTCTATATATTAGGTCCCATTAATATATTTTTAACATAATGCAATTTTACGAGTTTAATCTATTCTCCAGTTTATGAAATGCTACTACTTTTTTAATCTTTGTACAAAATCACTAAACACTGATGCATATTGTGAATCACTATAAATACCAATGCAGTGTCCTAAACCTTCTGATATATATTTTTGTCTATTAGAAGCTAATATTGCTGCATTATACAATTCATCACACATATTAGTTGGAACTAATATATCATCGCTTCCATGTAAAAATAACATTGATAATTTACACTTTGCTACTTGTGTTAATACCGATGTATTTAACAAATCTTCATCTGCATATGCTTGTTTCATCCACTCTACTGAATTATTAATTTTTTCTTTAAAACTACTTTCGATAACATCTGATTGATTCGTATATTCTTGAATATTTTTAATAGATGTAAATCCACTATCTTCAATAATTCCAACTACATTTGTTGGTAACGTTTCTCCTGATGCCACACTAACAGCAGTACCTCCCATTGATTGTCCAAATAATACAATATTGGCACTTGGATTTATTTGGGTAATATAATTTGCCCAGTCAACCAAATCTTTTCCTTCCAACCATCCCAACGTCGTTGGCTTTGCATTGCTCTCTCCATGTCCTCTTTGATCAATAATCAATAAATTATATCCCGTACCTAATAATTTACTTGCAATTTCTTTCTCATACTCTTCTTTATTCATATTAAATCCATGAGCCATAATAATCCAATTCTTATTAATATTCAACTGATTGGCTCCTGAAGCCACTATCTTAGCATATAATGTTATATTATCTCCTACTGTTTTCGCTGTTATATAAGGTTCTATAGCTATTTTTTCAAAATTATTTACAAGATTTTCCAAATCTCGAATCTTTGAAAATTTTTCTGGAACATATAATTTAAAACCATTTCCTTTATACCCCAATTCATAAAATGCTCCCTCATAAATTGTTGGACTACCTTGTAATACAACTTTTCCCTCTAGACTTTCACATGATGCAAAGGCATAACTAATGTCTGCGACACTTTCTGGAATCAAAAAACGATCTGTTATGATTTTTAGATTTTTACAATTATAAAATAAATAACTAATACTCGTTACGTCTTTTGGAATCGAAAAATAATCTGATATTTGTGATAAACTAATACACCCAGTAAACATTTCATTAATATTTTTTACGGAATCTGGTAAAGAAAAATTATCAGGAATTTTTTCTAATAGACTACATCCAGCAAACATTTTATAAGTTGTTGTACAAGATTGCGGAATTGCAAGTGTTGGAACCTGCTTTAAATTTGAGCATTCTGCAAAAAGCAGGCTCATATCGGAACATTTCCCTGGAATACTCATATGTTCCGGAGTTTTTTGTAAATTTGTGCAAAACATTAACATTCCCTTTAAATATTGAACATTTTGGGGAATATGCAAATCATCTGGCAAAGTTTGTAATTCTGTTAACCCGGCAAATGTATACATCATTCCTCTTACCAAATCTTTAGTTATTATTCCATTAGCCTTAACTGCTATATAAGCAGGAATTTCACCTTGAATCGTTCCATTTTTGATACCAGAATCTAAATAGCCCGATGTATAATCTGTTTCTGGATTTTGTGAACCGTTTAAATTCCAGCCACCTTCCGTCATATATGTATATGCCCACAAATTCATATTCACTTCATTTCCCCAAGAGTCAATTCCTATTACCCATTTTTCTTCTTTTTGTTCCTTAATTAACTTTTCTGCCTTTTTAATTAATTCCTCTTCACTTAATTCTATTCTTCCACTGACCTCAATCTGTTTTTCTAAGCTTTTATATCGAATTACAATTATGTTTCCTATTATTTCAACTTCATCAACCCCTTTTATTCCAGAGACTTCCATTTTAAAGGCTTCTACATTTAAAGTTCCATCATTTTCTATATTATTTACTTTCGCCATTTCAATTGCTTCTTCTATAATAGAAATTTCCGTATTTATTTTAGCCTCTTTGGCTTTTGTAATAATGCCACTTTCTCCGATTAATAAATTAATCGTAATAGAAGCCAAAATTATTAAAACTATTATAGTAATTACCAGTGAAATTAACGTAATACCATTCTTTTTAACTATTTTCACTTTTGTTTCCTCCTTATATTTTTGGATTTTTAGTTATTTGCGAAACTTAAAAGCATTGCTATCGCTATATCGAATTTTATAAAAACTATATTTTCCTCCGTTTTTACCAAATATGGTTTTCATAATTGATAGACTCTTTTGCATTATTTTTTAATTACAGTCTATTTTTATTTGATATATCAACTTTTACTTTTTATAAATGACTCCGTTTTACCACCAGAATCATTTATTAATCGATGGAAAGCAATTATAAGAAAGTATCATAAAATTTGGTCTTATACAAACTCTTAGTATAGTACAAATGCAATTTTAATATTTCACTCAATGAAAGATAATTTAGATTTACTCTTTGTTAGACTTCTTTATGTCATTTCTGTAATTAACAATAAATATGTTTTTACCATTCGTTAAGTTAAACTAGCTACAAATTGTATTTTCTTTTCAGAATTACATTTAATTTTTTACTTGACGTTTATTAATCAAGCCTTATGCAAATTTTTTAGCAATTCTGTCAAACTTATCGTATGGCAATTACTTAAAAATTATGAACTTTGTATTATTCTAATACTAACTATTTTTTATAGAGTTTTTCTCCCTTTCCTTTTTCTTATGTTTTCTAATTTCTTTGTTTTCATACTTTTCTTTTATAACTCCCTATTACCTTTTGGTTAGAATTAATATTCTTACTTTTGTTTCTAATTAATTATAATATTTCTTTTTATAGTTTTTAATTCTTTATTCAATTTGCCTGATTACAAGTTTGCATAAAAAAACAAATTAGAATTTTTTATTTCTAATTTGCCTTTATCAAATGAGTATTTTCTCATTAAAAATATTCACTTACTTTTAGTTTCATTTTACACTATAAGACTTTTAAAGTATTAGGACACGGTAAGCACCGCACGGAACCCATCATAGAAATAGCTATTGCCATCACGACGAGTGAAAGAAAAGAGACCAGTACCCGAGTTGCCCCAGAAAGTACCGCCACGAATCGAGAACGGACCGTACAAGCCTGGGGAAAGTGAAGAGTCGCTATACCATGATGTATTTCCGATTCCAGCTGTAGATGTCTCACGGATACCATCACCGTAAATTAATGTGTTTTTCTTATAATTATTGCTACTTGCTGTATTTAAATTTGTTTCATTATTCGTTATTCCTGTATTATCTGTACTACTATCAAATGGATAAACAGTTGTATATTTGGTACTTGCTGTTTTTAAGATATTTCCATCATAGGCTATACTTGCTCCATATGTTTTTAACTCTCCATGACCATTGGCTACATAAGCGGCTGTTCTTTCCCATGTTCCTCCACTTAAGTCATATATTCCATAAATATTTCCTGTACTACTTGCTTTACATCCATTTAACTGGTCCCATGTGTAGACACCGTTATTAGCTGTGTTTCCTGTTGTTCCATTAATGTTTGCCATTGTTTTAACACTTTCTCCCGCACTAGTAGAACCTGTTGTACATCCTGTTACTGCATACACACTATCAACTCCTGACTTTCCTGCTGTATTCGTTCTTTTGGCTCCTCCACTATTTAAGT
>CATZDQ010000088.1 GCA_958417695.1 uncultured Clostridiaceae bacterium
AAAACTACCGGCTATTCCTACTGGTATAACTTTAGTTCCTGTACGAATGGCCATATAGGCAGCACCTGTCTTTGCTTTTCCTCCTTTAGCAATTCCTTTTCTAGTTCCTTCTGGAAAAATACCCAATATACCACCTGCATTTAAAGTTTTGATAGAACGTTTCATAGACTCTAAATCTTGTGTACCACGGTTAACTGGTATAATATCAAATACATGGGCTAACCAATTTAAAATTCTATGATTAAATAAATCTTCTTTTGCAATAAAGTTTACTTTCCTTTTCGTAAATAACACAATAGCAGCAGCATCTAAGTAATTAATATGATTGGCACAGATAATATAAGAGCCTTCTTCTCCTATATTCTCTCTACCCTCTATTTTGACACGATAGACTAATCGATAGATACCTGCTAAAAAAGCTTTTACTACTTTTTGTTCAAATAACTTCCATTTGGTATCTGGTCTCACACTATAAACTTTCTTTTTATAGGCTATTTCTTTTTTCTTCTTCTCTATTTCCTTCTTAACTGCTTTTTTCATTTGGGAAATACTTAAATTTGTTGTATCAATAACTTTTGCATCAGGTGCTATCTTTAATGCACCAATTTCTTTTTCTTTATCATTTTTATCACGTTTCTGGATATTTTCTAGTACTTCTGCATAAGTCATATCAATACCCTTTTCTTGGTTTTCTTTAAATCTTCTTTTAGCACGCTCTTTTTCATCAGCATCTAAATATATTTTTACATCTGCCTTTGGAAACACATAAGTGGTAATATCTCTGCCTTCCATAATCACATCTTTTCCAGCAGCCATTTTTCTTTGTAATTCTACCATCTTTAAACGAATTTCTACAATAGAGGAAACTTGAGATACAATACTAGAAACTTCCTTACTTCTTATTTCTTCTGTTACCTCTTCTCCATTTAAAAATACCTGTTGGATACCATTTTCCTGTCTAATATCAATTTGTAAGGTGTCTGTTAAAGCAATTAGCTTTTCTTTCTCCTCGATACGAATTCCTTGCTTAATAGCTGCTAAAGCTACACATCTGTAAGTAGCACCTGTATCAATTTTTACTAAATTCATTTCTTTGGCAATTAATTCTGCTACCGTTCCTTTTCCAGTACCTGCTGGTCCATCTATTGCTACAATAAATGACATTTTCTTTTCCTCCCATCTTTTTTGTCCATGTGTACCTGGTCCCAATGGACAAAAGTGTCCATTGGGGACACATCTTATGATTCTTTATTTTTTGGTAATTCTATGGATTTGGCTATGACGGTTATTTTTTGCACATTCATGGTGGTTAGTTTTTCTATTTCTTTGATGCTTTTTTCCTTAAAGGCTTTTAGTTCTTTGATAACGTTAAATCCATAAATGAGTACTACTTCCATATATATGGATGGTCCTTCTCCATAATTTTCGATTCTGGTTTTGACTACTCTAGCTATTCCTGGTGCTTTTTTGGCTAGGTATTCTAAGATTTGCCTAAAGACAGTATCAGAGATAGTAAAGTTTCCAAGATAACTAAAGGTTGGTCTTATAATAGATTTTTCAGACATGTAAGGTTTGTTACCACTTCCTTTAGATTTGAATATCTGTAATGGATCTAGTATATATCCAGAAAAGTCCTTTTTAATTTCAAATGTTGGTACTGGTATAACATGTTTTCCTTGTGTTACACGTATATTTCTGGCTGTTTCTATTTCATTTTCTGTTGCTACTTCTCCTATTGAGAAAATCATATATATAGAAGAAGTAGCAACAGAAAATGAAATAGAATCTGGCTTATATTTTTTGATGGCTTTTTGCATTTCTTTTCTTTCTTTTTCATCTATAAAGATAGCGTGTTTGACTGTTTCTATTTTGGTAGGTGCTTTTTTAGCAGATTCCCCTGCTACGACTTCATTTTCGTTAATTAATAATCCATCATCGATAATGTAGGATATGTTATTTTCTCCTGCTACCATTTGGGCTCTGTAACTTTTTCCTGTTCCAGATGGTCCTACAAAGGCTAGTACTCTCATCTTATTGTTCATATGTCTTTTACTTTCTCCTTTATCTTTATATAGTTTTCTTCTTTATACTATATTTCATTATCTTTTGTATTATATCATTTTTGGAAAAAAATGTCCACTGTCTATTTTATCAAATTAAATTTGTCTACCTAATATATATTCTGTATAAAGCATTTGCATCTTTATGTGAATTGTGTTATACTTTTCTTATAAAACACATCAAGGAGGTTCCTTTTATGCAAAATTTTTTTGGTGTCGAAGTCGATACCGCAAGCATGACTACAGAAGAATTGAAGGAGGCTGAAATTGAAATACGGAAGATGTACGCTAATATAAAGCATCAACTTTCATTAAGAAAATCGGCCGAACACAAATATTCTTCTACAGGTTCTATCCCCGCTGAAATTTAGCGGGGTTCCTTTTTTACTTAGAAAAATGCCTATTATTAAACGTTCTGTCTAATAATAGGCATCTTTTATAAAAGTTTTTATTCTTTTTCTAACAACATAAAATTATAAATATAATTTTGATATTTGGTATCAAAACGTATTGGTCCTTCTATAGCCGTAATTCCTTCTTTTGGGAATTCTTCATATAATCCCATGTATTCTGAGTCAATTAACCAAATTCTGCCATGGTAATTTTCTAGAATATCATTATAAGAATAAATCGTTTCCATTCCAGGACCATAGGCTTTATAAGCCTCTTCTACATCCCAATAAGCACCATTATAAAAATATTGTTTATTTTCTGGGAAAAATGCAGCAATTACACCACCGTTTCCTATATTTGAATAAACTAAAATATCCTCTGGTTTTACATTTTGTTTTAAGTATTCTATCTGTTTCATATTACTTTCGTCATAATTGATTTGAAAGTTCATTATATTACTTACCATACCTAATACTAAAATGACACCACATATCACGATACTAACCCATTTTTTCTTTTCCTTTGCCATAAAAAAAGCTAATGTAAAGATGTATAAGCCTGTCATAACAAATAAGTATCTGGAAAATAAAATTGGTGAGATAATTGATACTAATAACATTAAAGCAATAACTGCTATATATACCGTTATACTTAAAATACCTGGCTTCATTTCCTCTTTTTCTTTTTTAGCACGGTACATACGGTATCCTATATAAATATACATAGCAATGGCTGCTACTAAAGAAAGTATCGTATAAAAGTCCATTGTAAAAATGGTGTCTAATTGTCTTCTAAATTGGAAACTAAGTACTTCTACTGGAGTCATTGGCCATAATATTTTAATCCAGAAACCTCCACCTACATGTAACATTTGTCCAAATAAATATAATAGCCAAGGTATGTACAAGATAACTTGTATTATCGCTACAATCACAAAGTTTCTTAAAATTTTATTACCTTCCTGTGTTGTCTTTCTATAACGGATTAACCATATAAGAAGCATAAAGTTTACCACTGCTGCCGTTACTAGTCCATAATAGTGGATATAACAACAAGCAATACTTAAAATTCCAAAAAGAATTAAGTTTTTTACTTTTCCTTTTGATATATTTTCTTTACTGCACTTATAAAAACGATAGCCATAAATAGCCATTAATGTTACTAGCAAAAATGACCATGCATACATTCTAATTTCTTGTGAATAGGTACACATGACTGGTAAGAAATAAGTTAAAAAAGAAAAGAATATACCTGTTTTTTCTCCAAAGTCTTTACGAATATGCGTATAGCCTAAAATACCTACAAGTGCTACTGCTAAAACAGAAAATAATCGATACGCTAGTACACTATAGTTCGTTAACATACCTACTATATGTAACATCCAATAATATAAAGCCGGATGTACATCATGACCTGTGATATTCCATATATCTATAAAACCATGTCTTGCAATAGCTACTGAATAGCTTTCGTCAAACCATATATCTTCATGAAAGGCTGTAAAAAAGATAAAGATAATACCTAGTACGATGATAGCTATATGTATTTTTTTGTTTGTTAGTTTTTTCATTTTCTTTCCCCCTATTAAAATTTTCTAATTATATTATCTGTCATTTTGATTGTTTATGTTTGGTTAAGGGAAAAGACAAGATAATATTAGTACCTTGCCTTTTCTATTATTTATGAATTTACTTCATTAATTTTAATATCTCTAACATGTTCTATTTTCTCCCATTTTGTATTTCGTACAAATAAGCATTTAAAGTTAATTAAAATCCAAGAACCTAAGAATACAGGATAAAATAGCAGTCCTTTCATCATTGGTTTAATTGGCTTTTTATCTAATAGCATAATTAATACGGCTGTTCCTATTGGTAATAAGAATGTTGGTATTAAATATCTTAGACAATTAATTCCTAATTCCGCTGTTGTCATACCATTACTAAAATAGATGATAAAGTTTAATGCTAATAATACGAGTGTAACAATAAACATAGGAATACTTCCTAAAATATATAATAATCCATCAAAATTCATTAACGTCTTTTTTTCTTTAACAGCAGTAGCCAATAGTCCTGTATATTCTTTCATACATTGAATATGACCCACTGTCCACCTAGATCTTTGTGACCAAGATTGTTTAAATCCTACTGGTTGTTCGTCATAGACAATGGCATCTGTTGCCCATCCTAATTTTTTACCAGCAATAATACGTTTTAAAGAAAATTCAATATCTTCTGTCAAAGTATTTGTATTCCAACCTTCTGGTTTAACAACATCAAATTTTACCATAAATCCTGTACCATTAATTAATGGAGATAGTCCTAAATTGTATCTTGCTAAATGATAAAAACGGTTCATTGTCCAATAGAAAATAGCATATCCTGCTGTAATCCAACTATCTGTAGGATTTTTTATATCTCTATAGCCTTGTACAACATCTTCTCCTTGACATAGTTTTTTATTCATAGCTTTTAAGAAATTGACATCTACAATGTTATCTGCATCAAAGACACAAAAGGCATCATATGGTGCATCTTCTTTAATTTTTTGGTCTAAGAACCATTGCATTGCATATCCTTTTGTCTTTCTAGATTCATCAAATCTTTCATAAACAATAGCCCCAGCTTCTCTTGCAATTTGTGCTGTGTTATCTGTACAGTTATCCGCTATAACATAGATATCATACAATTCCTTTGGATAATTTTGTTTTTTCAAACTCTCTATTAGATTCGCTACAACATTTGCTTCATTATGGGCTGGAATAATTGCCATAAAACGATTTTCTTTTTCTTCTAAAAGTGGTTTATCTTTTAATTTGATTAGTGAACAAATACTAACAATTAATTGATAAAGCCAGAAAATGGTTACTAACCATACTAATGCTTGTTGCACTATATATAAATACTCCATCTTTTTCTCTCCTATTTTGCATATCTAGTTTATTTAGATACCAGAAACATTATACTATTTTTAATCGAAGTTTGCAACTTTTTCATAAAATATTAAGAAATGAAAGTTGTCGATTTTTATTTTATTTTGTCTCTTCCTCTATGGGATTTACTTCTAAATCTTTCATACTTAAATTAATTCTGCCTTGGTTATCTATTTCAGCAACTTTTACTGTTACCTCATCGCCTACTGCTAGTACATCTTCGACTTTTTCGACACGGTTACTAGAAATTTTAGAAATATGAAGTAATCCTTCTTTTCCACCACCAATATCCACAAATGCTCCAAAGTTCATTAATCTAGTAACTATACCATCATAGATACCACCTACTTCTATTTCCTTTGCAATATCTTCAATCATTTTTAAGGCTTTCTTACCATTTTCTGGTTCCATGGTGTAAATACATACTTGGCCGTCTTCTTCAATATCAATTTTAACACCTGTTTCGTCAATAATTTTGTTAATCATCTTTCCACCAGGCCCGATAACATCTTTTATTTTATCTACAGAAATCTTGGTGGTAATAATTCTTGGTGCATAGATAGAAATATCTTCTCTTGGTTTACTGATGACTGGTGCCATAATATTATCTAAAATATAATCTCTTGCGATTTTTGTTCTAGCAAAAGCTTGCTCTATTATATCATATGTCAGTCCATCAATTTTAATGTCTACTTGTATAGCTGTAATACCATCTTTTGTTCCGCCTACTTTAAAGTCCATATCTCCAAAGAAGTCTTCTATTCCTTGGATATCTGTAAGCATGACATATTTAGAAGGGTCCTCTTTATCTGTTACAAGTCCTGTTGAAATACCCGCTACTGGCTTTTTAATAGGTACACCTGCATCCATTAGAGCAAGTGTGCTTCCACAAATACTAGCTTGTGAAGTTGAACCATTAGAAGATAATACTTCTGATACGACACGAATCGCATAAGGAAATTCTTCTTCTGATGGTAACACTGGTACTAAGGCTTTTTCTGCTAATGCACCATGTCCTACTTCTCTTCTTCCAGGTCCACGTGATGGTCTTGCTTCTCCTACAGAGTAAGCTGGGAAGTTGTATTGATGCATATAACGTTTACTTTCTTCTTCATCTACACCATCTAAGATTTGTTCTTCACTTTTCATTCCTAAGGTAACAATAGACATTACCTGTGTTTGTCCTCTTGTAAAAATAGCACTTCCATGTACTCTAGGTAGTAGCGCTACTTCGCAAGACAAAGGTCTTATTTCATCTAAGGCTCTTCCATCTGGTCGTTTATGCTCTACTAAAATCATTTCTCTAACACATTTTTTCTCTAAGTCATGTACACTGTCTGCTATATCTTGTTTTACAGCTTCTGCTTTTTCTTCTCCATATTTTTCTATAAAATAATTGGTAATATCTTCTGTAATTTTTTCTATATTGTTATCACGTATTTCTTTATCTATAGCTTGTACATCTTGGTACATTCTATCTTTAAAGTTCTCTTCAATTTCTTCATAAACTTCTGCATCTACCCCAAAATGTGGATAATCAAATTTTGGTTTTCCTATTTCTGCTTTGATATCAGAAATAAAATGACAAATCTTCTTAATTTCTGCATGGGCTACTTTGATAGCTTCTAACATTGTATCATTTGGTATTTCATCTGCTCCTGCTTCAATCATGGTAATTTTTTCTTCAGTAGCTGCTACCGTTAAAGTTAGTCTAGATTTTTCTCTTTGTTC
>CATZDQ010000089.1 GCA_958417695.1 uncultured Clostridiaceae bacterium
CTGTTGTGATGACTACTTGTGGTCTAAACTTTAAATATATCCATAAACTGATAAAACAATTTGCTAATAGGATACCTACATATTTAAGAGGCGTTTTCTTTGTTCCATATAATAAGAAATCAAAATGACTTCCAGACTTCTCTTTTAAATGTGTATTAGAAGGTGTTTTTTCAGTAACAATATGATATTGACATTTAGAAAATAACGCTTGTAACTGCATTAATTCACTAAAATGACCTCCTGTGCTAGAAATAAATAATAACTTGGTATCTGGATTAAAAGGAATCTTTTGTTTTTGTTTTTTTTGTATCTTCCTAATCAAAAAGCTAATTAAACAAACGATTAAAATTCCGGTTATGATGCCTAAACTATCTATACAGACATCTCGAAATTCGCCACTTCTACCGTACAATAAAAAGTTGGTGAAATTCATCACTACTAGCATATAGAAACCCAAATAAGAAAGTCAGTAACCCTTTTTGATAAGTCGTACCTTTAAACGTTTTTACAAATGTCATGGTTAGTAAGCCTAATAATGTATAAATTGAAAAATGTGCTAACTTTCTAACAATTGGTTGCATGACTTCTTCTTGTATTCTCGTTCTTTCTGGTTCTTCCATATCTCTCAAACCAGGAATTATTTGTGTAATAAAAGACACTACTCTTCCACTACTACCACCAGATATTTGTGCATTCTGGTTAGAAAACCAGAAAATAGTAACACAATTAGCCACAATACAAATTAGTAAAATCACTCTTTTAATGGTTATAGACATCTTTTTGCTCTCTTTCTATTTTTCTTTTATTTGCTTTGCAAATTATATCGTATTCTATTTCTTTTTGCAACTTTATTTTTCTTTTTTCCCCTTTTTTATTTACTTTTTGTCGTTTTATTGTATAATAAGATTGAGATGATAAAGGAGGTTTTCTTGAATATGGAAGAAAAGAAAAATGAAATACAGGCAGATACCACACAAGTAACTGCCCCAACCACTAATATAGGTTCTAAAGAAGAGGTAAATAGCCCTTCTTCTACCCCTACTAATCAGAAAGAGAAAAAACAAAAGAAGAAAAAAATGCCTTTTGCTTTAAAAGTCATTTTAGTATTACTTGTTGTTATTTTAATCTTTTTCTTAGCTGCAGCAGGTGGTTCTTGGTGGTATTTAAACCATAAATTAGATAAAATGGACTATGTGGATATTGGGAAAGAAGATATCGAAGTTAATTCTGGTGTTACAGAATCCTTAAATGCCTATCGTAACATTGCCCTTTTAGGTCTAGATACAAGAGACGATAGTTTTTCAGGTTCTAGAAGTGATTGTATCATTATTGTTAGCATTAATAATAAAACCAATGATGTAAAACTACTTTCTATCTATCGCGATACTTACTTAGATATTGATGGCTATGGTTTAGACAAAATCACGCATGCTTATGCCTATGGCGGACCACGATTAACCTTAAGTACTTTAAATAAAAACTTAGACTTAAATATTACAGAGTTTGTAACCGTCAACTTTGAAACAGTTAAAACAGTAGTAAATGCATTAGGTGGTATTACCATTGATATTACATCTGCAGAAGCAACACAAATTCCTGGTATTAGTAAAGCTGGTAAATATACCTTAAATGGAGACCAGGCGCTAGCTTATTCTAGAATTAGAAAAATAGACACCGATTATAAAAGAACTGAACGCATGAGAACTGTTTTAACTGCCGTATTTGAAAAAGCAAAGGCACGTGGAATATCAGAATTAAATGAATTAACAGATGTTATTCTTCCACATTTGTCTACCAACATTAGTAAAAATGAAATCATCAGTTTGCTACCCAATATTTTCTCTTACAAGGTAACTGAAAGTGTAGGATGGCCATATAAAACACAAGGTATTACCTTAGATAGATGGTATGGTATTCCAATTACTTTGGAGTCTAATGTAAAACAATTGCATGAAGATTTATTTGGAGAGACAGATTATTCTGTTTCTGATACAGTAAAAACAATTAGTTCTCAAATTGTAAAGAAGACAGGTTATACAAATTAAGAAGTATTTTAAATAAGAAAGAGTAATGGATTATATATTCATTACTCTTATTTTTGTCGAAATATTCTCTAATTTGTCTATCGATTTTTCTTGTTCTACTCTCTTTTCTATGTTATAATTTTTTTAACATTAGACAAACTTATTTATTAAAAAGGAGGGATATTTTAGGATGATTGACCCAGAATTATTAACACTTTTAACTTCTATGAATCATAAAATCGATAATTTATATGAGATGAAGACAAAAGTAGACTCTTTATATGAGATGAAAGACAAGGTAGACTCTCTATATGAGATGAAAGATAAAGTCAATTCTATTGACGAAAGATTATCTTCTTTAGAAAATATTGTAACTGTTATGCAATATGAACATGGAAGAAAATTAGACCTTTTACTAGATTATGCAAAAGCCAATATGGAAAAGCATGATGAATATGATAGGCAATTTGCTTATATGAATGCAAAATTCTTTGATTATGATATTAGACTTTCTATTATAGAAGATTCCGAATATTATAAAAGAATTATGGAAGAAAAAGCTGCTTTCATAAAGAAAACAGCCGATAAAGGAAAAGCCTATTTAGAAAGTCAGCAATCTAAGGACATTTCCTAACTATTTTATTCTATTTATTTAAAGCTAAAGTTAGCTAATCTATTGTTAATATTAATGATTAATAATTTAAACATTTTGTAGCTTTTATTTTCTTTGGAAAAAGGCTATTTACCAAAAAATAAGCCAATTTTTTATCTTTTGCTTATTTCTTAGGTCTTTATTAACAATTTTCAACAATTCTATTTTAAAGGTTTGTCTAATGTTATCCTTATATTCTAATATATTTAAATTAAAACAAAGAAATTTCCGTCTATTAACTTTAGCAATTTATAGTTTTATATTCTGCTAGCTTAAGTTCATACGAATTGCCAAAAAGGAACGTCCCTCTTGGCACTACATTCTATCTGGCATTTGAATACCTAATAATCCTGCACATTTTTTCAAAATACTCCCTACCATGTATGTTAAATATAATCTAACATCTTGTACTTGTTTATCTTCCCCTATAATCTTATGGTTATTATAAAAAGTACTAAAACCTTGACTAAGGTCAATTAAGTATCTAGCTAAAATAGAAGGTTCATTCTTATCTACTACTTGTTTTAAAACATCTTCTAAAGTATATACTTGTTTTATAATTCTTAAAGCATCCGCATCTTGTAAGGATTGTAAATCTATCTGTTTTAATTCTGGAATATAGCCTGCCTTTTCTAATACACTTTTTGTTCTTACATAAATATATTGGATATAAGGACCTGTCTCTCCTTGGAAATTTAACATCATATCCCAATCAAAAATTTCATCCTTAATTCTACTATTCGATAAATCATTAAATATAACCGCTCCAAGTCCTACTTTTTTAGCTGTCTCTTCTTTATCCTCTAAGCTTGGATTTTTCTCCTCAATTACCTTTTCAGCTCTATGAATAGCCTCTTGTAGTAAATCTTCTAACTTAATAATATTGCCTTCCCTTGTAGACATTTTTCCTTCTTTTAATCTTACCATTCCAAAAGGTACATGCTCTAATCCTTGTATATATTTTTCATCTAAATCTAATAATTTAGCTACCTCAAAGATTTGTTTGAAATGCAACACTTGCTCATAAGAAGTGACATATAAAGCTTTATCAAAATCATAGGTACGTGCTCTATATAAAATAGCCGCCAAATCCCTGGTTGCATAAGTTGTAGAACCATTTGTTTTTTCAATAATACAAGGAGGCATCCCTTTATCTTCTAAATCAATTACTCTGGCCCCTTCTGATTCTATTAGTTGATTCGTTGATTCTAGTTTTTCAATCACTTCTCCCATTTTATCAGAATAAAAAGCTTCTCCATTCCAAGAATCAAATTGGCTACCTAATAAAGCATATACTTTTTGAAACTCTTTTAAACTCAAAGCTCTGAATTTCTCCCAAATTTCAACACAGTAAGGGTCTTTGTCTTCTAACTTTTTAAAATTATTTCTACAAGCTTCTAATGTTTCTTCATCTTCTTCACAAAGTTTGTTAATTCGAATATAAATCTTTGTTAACTCATCAATAGGATTTTCTTCTACCGCATACTCTTTGCCCCATCTTTTATACCCTTCAATTAATTTTCCAAATTGTGTTCCATAATCCCCTAAATGGTTAACACCAATTGTGTGATAACCTAAAAATTGATAGATATTATATAAAGCAGCGCCTATAACAGTTGAACGCAAATGTCCTATATGAAATGGTTTAGCAATATTAGGTGCTGAGTAATCAATTACTACATTTTTTCCTTTTCCAATCCCTGAAGCTCCATAATTTTCCCTTTCTTGATCAAATTTTTGAAGTACCTTTTTGCTTAAATTCATGGTATTTATATAAAAATTTAAATAACCACCTACTACTTCTATTTTATTAATATATTGTTCTTCTATTTCTATTTCTTCTTTTATCTGCATAGCTATCATAGGTGGCGCTTTCTTTAAGCTTTTTGCTAAACGAAAACAAGGGAAAGCATAATCTCCCATTGTTTCATCTTTTGGTACTTCTATATAAGATTCTAATTCTTCTACCTCTAGATTCGTTACCTTTGCAATCTGCTTAGCAATCTCGTATTTTATATCCATTAGCCTCTCTCTCCTTTTTACTTATTGTTTTATCTTCCCTATTTTAACAAAAAAATCCATATATTTCAATGGATTTTTTACTATTTTCTATTAATCTCCTAAACAAATACCAATATTTCTAGCTGTTTTTACTAAATCATGGTCCATGGTTACTCTTCTTACATTGCTTTCTTTTGTACCACCTTGTACGGCACCAATTTCTTTATTATTTCCAACAACTTCTTCTAAAGATACACAATCTAGTTTTCCATCTTTTAAAATAGTCAATACATTAAATTTACCTTCTAAAGCTAATTCCATGGCTTTAGCACCATATTTTGTAGAAAGTACTCTATCAAAAGCAGTTGGTGTTCCACCTCTTTGCATATAGCCAAGAACGGTACATCTAGAAGTTAGACCAGTTAATCTTTCCAATTCTTTAGCCACTTTTTCACCAGCACCACCTAATTGAATATTAATAACGCCTTTTCCGCCATCTCTTTTATTGGCTACAGAAATCTCTCCTCCCTTTGGATAAGCTCCTTCTGAAACAACGACAATCCCAAAGTTCTTACCAATTTTTTGTCTTTGTTTAATTGCCTCTGCTGCTTTTTCTATATCATACGGAATCTCTGGAATTAAAGCTACATCTGCGCCACCTGCAATAGCAGACTCTAATGCAATCCATCCAGCTTCTCTTCCCATAACTTCTAGAACCATAATTCTATTATGTGTTTCTGCTGTTGTATGAAGTCTATCCAAAGCTTCTGTTGCTACAGAAACAGCTGTATTATATCCAAATGTAATATCTGTACAAGCAACATCATTGTCAATCGTTTTAGGTACACCAATCATATGAAGACCTCTTAAAGCAAAATCTCTAGCTGATTTTTGAGTACTATCTCCTCCTAATGTAAATACACAGTCAAATCCATCTTTTTTTACATTTTCCACACATTGCTGTGATAAATCTTTGTACACTTCTTTTCCATCTTCTATTACTTTATAATTGAATACATTTGCATTTGTAGAAGAAGAGATAATCGATCCTCCCTTTTGTAAAATACCTGATGCTGTATCTGCACTACTTAATTTTATATAATCATTTTTTAATAGACCTCTGTAACCATCAATAAATCCATAACATTCTACGCCATGGCTTTCAGCAGTTTTAACAATCGCTCTAATAACGGCATTAAATCCTGAAACATCTCCACCATTTGCTAATATTGCGACTTTCTTTACCATAATATTTCCTCCTAATTTGTATATATTTTTTATATTATATCAATTTTTTTATTTTTTACAACCTTTTTTGTTATTTTTTTATTTTTGAAGTTCTATTTGTTATTTAAAAATATTTTGAGGGACTCCATTAGCAGTGGAATCCCTACTTTTTAGCTGGCTTATAAACCGTCAGCCTTTCCATATTCTTTTATAACGTAGTTCGCTGTTCCGTCAATAGCTATAATCGCGTTTTTCACCTCTTCTGTATTGATTACATCTATGTCAATCTTTTTACTTGTGTAATCAAATATTGCAAAGGCTTGAACGATTATCCCTACGCAAAGTGGGTCTTTATCCTTCAGGTATTTTTCTAAAGCTTCTTCCACGTTTTGTTCCGTGGTTATTTTGTCAAAACCTTCTAAGAGAATTGCTAAAAGTATCTTCCGCACCTCTCTTACGTAGTTTTTACTTAAACGAAAATCTTTTTTTTCGTTTCCGCAAAAAACTCTTACCCAATTGTCCCTCATTTTAAATTTTAGTTCCATAATCCTTCTCCTTTGTTTGTTATAAAAGAATTTATTGCCTTTTTCGGCTTATTTTCCATTATATACCATTTTACATTATATTTCAATCCTATTAAGGATAACTTAAGAAATAGAAAAAATCACCTTAAAACATTGTTACTATTTATTGTTTGGCACTAATATGTATTTGGTTAATTTCTGCTTTTAGTTCTCTTGCAATGATATTTTGAATTTGAGCAATTTGGTCTTGTGATAAATCCAAAGCTTTTACAATAACGTTAATACTTTGGTCATTCACAAAAATAACGACATCATCAAAATCTTTGTTTTTAATTAAATTTTCCGCAATCATAATTGCATTTTTTGTCTCATTAATCTTCTTTATTTCTGTTTGTGCAATACCTTTTTGGTCAGCAGAAATGCTTTCATTTTCTAAAATCTTCTGATAGCTTTCTATCATTTGAGAATACATGGTATCTCTTCCTAATCTAGAAGAAGAAAAATATTGTTCACTTTGTGTTAAATCTTTTCCAGAGGTTGTCACGGTTGTATTGGCATTTTCTTGTGTATTCGTGGGATTCGTATTTACTTCATTGGTTATTTAATTTGTAGTAGTTTGCT
>CATZDQ010000090.1 GCA_958417695.1 uncultured Clostridiaceae bacterium
AGATAAACCAACTCAAAGTTAAATTTGAGTTGGTTATTTTTTTTCTTCTGGAATAATAATTTTCTTCTTATCGTGTTCTTCTTTTGGCTTTTCAATATCAATATGGTCATATAAAGGGGATATATCTAAATCCTTTAAATCTTTATCATCACCATTAATGACTTCTATTTTTTGTGGTTTTTTTTCTTCCATCATTTCCACCATCCTTTAACTTACATTTATCCTAACATATTGTTAAAAAAAGTGCAAGGAAAATTTACTTTCTTGCTGTAAAAACATGGAAAATATAAAAAATAATGTCCTATGTTTGTTTTAAGTGGTCTTATAACAACTATAATTTCTAAAAAATAGAAAGCTAGAGGGACCTCAGATGTAGAAATCCCCAAGAAAACATTGTAAAAATCCAAAACAAATGGTATAATAACAAAGTATAAAAATATAGGAGAAAAGACATGGAAATAGAAAAAGCAAAAGCAATCATAGAAGCCATTTTATTTGCTTGTGGTAGAGAAGTGAATATAAAAGAATTAATGTCAGCACTAGAATTAGGTAGTGAGGATATTTTGGCTATTATAGAAGCGATGAAGTTAGACTATGAAAGAGAAGCAAGGGGAATAGAGATAGTTAAAGTACAAGATAGTTTTCAACTCATTACGAAAAAGGAATATTATGACTATATTTATCCAATTTTAGATAAGAGAAGTAAACCAAATTTATCAAATACTGCATTAGAAACGTTATCCATTATAGCTTATAACCCTAAAATGACTAGGGCAGAAATTGAGAGTATTCGTGGCGTCAATTCAGATGGTACGATTTATAAATTATTAGAATACAATTTAATTGAAGAAGTCGGTAGAATGGATGCACCAGGAAGACCAACTATGTATAGTGTAACACCTGAATTTTTACGTATGTTTGGATTTAGTAGCTTAGAAGAATTGCCAGAACTTCCACGTTATAAACTAGATGAAAATCAACAAATTGTGATTGATGATATTATAGAAGAAAATCAGGAAAAAGGATTAGAAGAGATACACATAGCAAATGAAGAACCTGACTTAGAGGCTCCATCACCCGAAAGGGAAGAACAAGAAGAAAGTAAGGTGCAACCAATAGAAAAAGAAGGAGAAGAAGAAAATGAGTAATGAAAAAGATTTTGTAAAAGAAGTTACCAATATTGAAGAAGATTTTGCCAAATGGTATACAGATATTGTATTAAAAGCAGATTTAGCAGATTATACAGATACCAAAGGTTGTATTGCCATCAAACCATATGGCTATGCGATTTGGGAAAATATTCAAAAATATACAGATGAGAAATTTAAACAAACTGGCGTTAAGAATGTATACTTTCCAGTATTAATACCAGAAAGTTTATTAAATAAAGAAAAAGACCATGTAGAAGGTTTTGCACCAGAAGTAGCTTGGGTTACCATTGGTGGGCAAGAGGAGTTAGACGAAAAATTATGTGTTAGACCTACCTCAGAAACCATGTTTTCTACACTATATGCTAAATGGCTTTCTTCATGGAGAGATTTACCATTTGTATATAATCAATGGTGTAATGTATTAAGATGGGAAAAAGAGACAAGACCTTTCTTACGTTCTAGAGAGTTTTTATGGCAAGAAGGTCATACAATTCACGAAACCGAAAAAGAAGCACAAGATAGAACTTTACAAATGCTAGATGTATATGCAGATGTTATAGAAAACTTATTAGCAATCCCAGTTTTAAAGGGAAGAAAAACACCAAAAGAAAAATTTGCAGGAGCAGAAGCCACTTATACAGTAGAAACTTTAATGCATGATGGAAGAGCTCTGCAAGCAGGTACTTCTCATTATTTTGGTCAGAACTTTACTAAGCCATTTGGTATTACTTTCCAAAATAGAGAAGGAAAAGAAGAATATCCTTATCAAACGTCCTGGGGAATTAGTACAAGATTGATTGGTGCTGTCATTATGGCACATGGAGATAATCGTGGTTTAAAACTACCACCAAGGGTTGCTCCTATCCAAGCAGTTATTGTTCCAATTGCGATGCATAAAGAAGGCGTTAAGGAAAAGGCACAAGAAGTCTATGAAAATTTAGCTAAATTGTACAGAATGGAAATAGATTTAAGAGAACAAGTTTCTCCAGGATATAAATTTAATGATTGGGAATTAAGAGGTGTTCCTGTAAGGATTGAATTAGGACCACGTGATATAGAAAATGGAAAATGTATTGTAGTCAGAAGAGATACACTAGAAAAGATAGAAGTTAATTTAGAAGAATTACCAGAAAAACTACAAAGCATTTTAGAGGATATTCAAGAGCACATGTTCCAAGAGTGTCAGCAAAGGGTTTTAGATAAAACAACCATAGCAACCAATATGGAAGAATTTATTAATAATATAAATAATAATCAAGGCTATGTAAAAACCATGTGGTGTGGAGATATTGCATGTGAAGAAAAAATCAAGGAACTAACTGGCGCACATTCAAGATGCATTCCTTTTGCACAAGAGCAAGTAGGAGATACATGTGTATGTTGTGGAAAAAAAGCCGATACAATGGTAATTTGGGGAAGACAATATTAAACAAAATAGAGCAAACAAAAAAGAGTGGAGATTTCCACTCTTTTGTAATTGGGCTAAGCAAAGATTAAGCTTCTGGATTAATATCTACTTCAGAAGAATGAGGCTCTTCTGATTGTTTAGTCAAAATATTTAAAATCTGAGGATACATCTCCTCTGCATGTTGTTTCCAGTTATTGACGATATCTTTAGCCTGTGTACCAGAACCTGCAAAAGTTTTTACTTCAAAGATAGTATCATTATGATCAATGATTTTACAAGTAACCATATAGTAGTTCTCACTACGAGGGACATATTCTGCAATAACAGAATGCTCATTTTCAAAAGTTTCTAATTCATTTTTAAAGTTACTATCTACTCGTAATTTTATAATACCTGGTAAAATATCTTGGGTTAAAGATAAGGTTTCTTTTCCAAAACTAGTTATTTCATAGAAACTATGGTCATCTTTATAATAATTAATAATATATCCATTTTCTAATAAATCTAATAGAAATTGTTGAAAATAAAAGTAATTCATATCGGTTACGGCTAATACTAAATTTAATAAAGAATCATTAGAGATTGGTTTACCGATTTTATCTAAAATGTACAAAATAAGAACTTTATTTTCTGCTAAAGTTTCATCATCTGATGTTAATTTCAATTTAATCACTCCTATTATTTTGATAGACAGATTATAGCATATTTTTTTATAAAATACTATGCTTTTTATGATTTTAATGATATAATTTCTAAGAAAAGAATTCAAAATAGGCTTATAAGGGGAGAAAAATGGCAAATCTTTATGAAATATTAGAAGTAAGTGAAAATGCTTCTAAAGAAGTAATTGAAAAAGCATATCGTGTACTTGCTAAAAAATATCATCCGGATTTACAAAAAGTAGAGGATAAACCACTAGCAGAAGAAAAGATGAAACAAATTAATGATGCCTATGATATTTTGATGGATGAACAAAAAAGAAAAGCCTATGATTCTGAATTAGAAATACAAAGAGAAGTAGAAAAACAAAAGCAAGAGGCAAAGTGGCAAGAAAAGCAGGCAAGAGCACAAAATAATCAGACGGTGCAACCACAAAGTGCAGAAGTAAATCAACCAGAACCTACTTATGAGCAATCACCACTTACAAAAGAAGAGATTAAATGGGAAGAAAAGACAAGAAAACAGGCAGCTAAAGAAATAAATAGAGAGATACAAAATGCTTATGCAAAAGCATATAATGATTATTGGAGAAGTAGAGGGTATCGTATTAAAGAGCCATGGACATGGAGGCGTGTACTAGAACTTTTAAAAGTATTAGCAATTATGGCCTTGGTTATAACTTGCATTTGGTTTTTTCCACCTACGCACAATTTATTAGTAAAATTTTATGAAGATAATGTAATTGTACAAGCAATTGTTAATGTGATAGTAGGCATTATAAAAGCCATTGGGAATGGAATAGCTACTTTTTTTACGAACTTACCATCATTTTAATAGGGTAAGGAAGTATAATTTTTGATATATAGTTTATAATCTATATATAAATTAAAGAAAAGGAGAGTGCAAAAGATGGACAGAAAAGTAAGAGTTGTACAATGGGGTACTGGTAAAATGTCAGTATACACCATGCGTTATGTATTTGAAAAAGGAGGAGAAATCGTCGGAGCAGTGGATGTAAATCCAGATGTGATTGGAAAAGATATCGCAACCGTTATGGGTGGCGAGCCAAGAGGAGTTACAATTGTTAATGTAGAACAAGCAGAAAGTATGTTACAAGAAGTAAAACCAGATATTGTTATTGTAACAACGATGAGTTTATTTAGCGATGTAGAAGATGCCTTATATTTATGTGCTAAATTAGGTATCAATGCGATTACTACTTGTGAGGAGGCTTTTTACCCTGCTAATTCTAATCCAGTAGCTACCAAAAAAATAGATGAACTTGCAAAACAAAATGGTTGTACCATTACAGGAAGTGGCTATCAAGATATTTATTGGGGAGAATTAATTTCAGCGATTGCAGGTTCTACGCATAAGATAACGAAAATTACAGGAAGTTCTAGTTATAATGTAGAAGATTATGGTATTGCCTTAGCCAATGCACATGGTTCTGGATTAACACTAGAAGAATTTGATAAACAAGTGGCATCTGTAGATAGAATTTCTGATGAAGAAAGACAAGCTATCATTGAAAAAGGAGAATATTTACCATCTTATATGTGGAATGTAAATGGTTGGCTATGCTCTAAATTAGGCTTAACGGTTATTTCACAAACACAAAAAACAGTACCACAAACCTATAAAGAGGATATTTATTCTACAACTTTAGGGATGACTGTAAAAGCAGGTGATGCAACTGGTATGAGCGCAGTGGTTACAACCAAGACGAAAGAAGGTATTACCATTGAATCACAATGTATCGGAAAAGTATATTCTAAAGAAGATTTTGATAAAAACGAATGGACGATAGAAGGAGAACCAAATACTACGATAGTTGTTGCTAGACCTTCTACAGTAGAACTTACTTGTGCCAGTATTGTAAATAGAATTCCAGATGTTATTAATGGACAGCCAGGTTATGTTTCAACAGATAAACTAGCAGAATTAAAATATAAAATTAAACCATTAAATGAATATGTTAATTCCTAAAAGAAAGACCGCCAATCTCCCTAAAAAAGAGATGGCGGTTTCTTTTTTTTCAAGAAGACTCAAGCAGAGCCTCTTTTTGACATTTAAGGCAATAATCGATATTACGCCTTTGCTGAGAGATATAATCATCCTCTACAGCATTGCGTCCAGAGATGCCTTTAGCACAGTTCGGTCCATATTTAGATAAATACCGATACCATGCTTCATTGTTGTCAACTACTTTCTGCATGGGCACTTTACCTCCTTTGTATGTAATATACCTATTTTACCAATTAATGGAAACAAATTCAAGAAAAATCGTATGCCAAATGATTTGAAAAATCCCTAATATTCAACAAGTTTTGAATGTTAGGGACATTTTATGACAAAAAGTATTATATATTTTGTATAAAGGTAAATTATGAAAACTTGTAGCAAGCGAAAGAAATAAAAAATTAAAAAATATAAGAGTATGAACATATAATAAAAAAAGAAAAGGGCAATATTGACTTTAACCAATTGGTAATGTAAAATTAACAAAGAAGAGTATGAAAAGAAAAAAAATGGAAAACATAAGCAAAAGAAAAGGAGAAAAAATATGAAAGAAAATAGGAAACAAGAGGGCGTTACTTTGATAGCTTTGGTAATTACTATTATAATTTTAATTATCTTAGCAGGTGTAGCCATTAATGCTTTAGTCGGTGAAAATGGTATGATTATGCAAGCACAAAGAGCAAAAGAAGAAACAGAGATTAGTGAACAAAAAGAAGGAATTGTGCTAGCATTAGCAACTGCCAGAATTTCAGATAGACAATATCAGAAAATAACATTACAAGGGTTACAAAAAGCTATAGATGAACAATTTTCTGCTAATATGGCTAAGGTATTTACAAATGGAAGTGATGGATTTATTATTCAATTTTCAAATAGAGAATATGAGGTAAATGGAAATATGGTTTTACAAATTAAGAAAGTAACGGATAAGAATCCAGGAGAATTAGCAGGGGTAGGAACAGAGGAATCTCCATATTTGATAGAGAGTATAGAAGATTTAATTTGGTTTGCAAAAGATGTCACAGAAGGAAATCGTTATGAAGGTAAATTTGTAAGATTACAAGAATCTTTGAATTTTAATGCGGACTCGTCATATGTGGATAGTAAAAGAAAAGGCTTTTGCGGATATATAAATGAACTAAAAGAATCTTTAACAAGTGGTGAAGGATTTTTTCCAATAGGAACGGCAGATAATATACAACAGAATAATTATAGTTTTTGGGGAGTATTGGATGGGAATGGAAAAAGTATTTCGAATTTATATATGAATAAGCACGTTAGTGATAATGTAAATGATGTTAGAATAGGATTGTTTGGAAATAATTATGGTATCATTAAAAACTTAGCTATTTGTGACTGTAATATAAATGCTAGTTTGAATTCGACTGCTCAAAATACGATTATGGTAGGCGGGATAGTAGGATATAATTATGGTATAATTGAAAAATCTTATGTAGATGGAAAATTATCTGCAGAAGGAAAGGGAATAGCACAATGCAGAGTGGCAGGTATTGCAGGGCAAGTTGGAAAATCAGAAATGCTAGAATCAGGTATGATTCGTAATTCTTATAATAAGGCAAATGTTATATGTAAAGGTAATGATATTAATCGTGCAGGGGGAATTGTTGCAAA
>CATZDQ010000091.1 GCA_958417695.1 uncultured Clostridiaceae bacterium
GGCGGTATCTTCCAAAAAATCATGGGCTTATTATTTATTGCATATTTTATGATTACGGCTAGTATTATGCTTCGTAGTTTTTGTGAAGCTTTAAAAATTGTCTATTATCCAATGACAAACATTACTTTTTTATTACTCTTTTTTGTTATAGCCATTGGTATTGTGAATCGTTTAAATTTTCATGCTTCTTTGAAGACTACTTTAATCATTATTCCCATGGTATTGGTAAGTATTATTTTTATGTTTGTTACTAGTTTTGAAGACTTTACACCTGAGAAAATGTTTCCTATTTTAGGAGATGGTTTTGTAAATACCTTTGTACTAGGTCTAACCAATTTATATGCTTTTGGTGGTATGATTTGTATTTACTTTTTACCACCTCTATTAAAGAAACCTGAAAAGTTTAAAAAAGTATGTCTACTTTCTACTATTATTACTTTTCTATATATTTTACTAAGTGTAGCTATTATCTTATTTATCTTTTCTTCGTTTATTCAAACTAATGAAATTATGCCCCTATATTCTATTGCTAGATATATTGAACTTGGAAGCTTTTTCCAGAGGTTAGAATCTGTTTTCTTATTATTGTGGATGATGGCTTTTGCTTGTTATTTAACCATTGCTTCTAAATTATCTATGATGGCCTTTCAAAGAATTTCTAATATTAAGGATACGAAACCTATGGCTTATATTTTTTCTTTGCTTATGCTTTCTATTGCTTTAGCGCCTAATGATTACGCAGCAATTAAATATTATGAGCAAAATCTCTATCCTTATATTGTCCTACGGTTTTACTTTTGTACTATGTTTAGGTATTCTGCTTTTAGCTTATTGGAAGAAAAAGAAAAAGAAAGTAGGTGATTTACCATAGATAAGATTATTAAAAGAATTTTTATGCTTATTTTAATTATTGTATTAATTATCGCTTTTTCTGCTTCTTATACGAGTTTTTCTATTGACAACTTAGCATTTGTAGTAGCTATTCGGTATTGATGAAGGTAGTAATCATAATTTAAAGGTTAGTTTCCAATTTACAAAGCCTTCTTCTGTATCTGAGTCTGGTTCTACAGAAGATAGTCCTTCGATTATTAATACCGTAGAAACCAGTTCTATTGATACAGCTATTAATTTAATGAATAGCTATATTGGAAAGCAATTAAATCTATCCCACTGTAAAATTATTGTTTTTTCTGAAAAGATTGCCTCACAGGGTATTTCTGATGAAATTTATAGCTTAATTAATAATATTCAAGTTCGTCCTTCTGCTAATATTATTATTAGCAAATGCGAGGCCAAGACATATATTGAAAATTCAAAGCCTAGCTTAGAAACTTTGCTTACTAAATATTATGAGATTTTTCCTAACTCTAGTTTATACACTGGCTATACATCCAATTCTACTGTTGGAGAATTCTTTAATCGTATGACTTGTCAAACTTGTGAGCCCAATGCTATCTTAGGTGGTCTGATTGAAAATGCGGATGAACAACTAAATGCGACTAGCAATAATCCACAAGATAGTATGCTTATTAAGTCTAATGAGACTAGTATTTCTGGAAAAAGAGGTGCTGAAAATATTGGACTTGCCGTTTTTAAAGAAGATACCCTTGTTGGTGAATTAAATGCTATGGAAACAGTTTGTTTTTCTATTGTTCGAAATGATATTAATGGCTTTTTGATTACCATTCCTGACCCAGAAGAAGAGGAATCTTACATTGATATCTATCTATACCCTAATACTTCTACCAATAGTCAGGTAGAACTGGTTAATGGAACACCTTATATTACCGTTTCTACAAAATTAAAAGGTCGTATTTACTCTATGAAGCGTGATTCTAAGTATTTGGATTCTGCTGTTTTAGATAAAATTTCTGAGCAGGTGAATACCTATTTAGAATCTGCTATCTCTGCTTATTTATACCGTACTGCTAAGGAACTAAAAAGTGATATTAATGGTTTTGGAAAAAAAGCCCTTATGTTATTTACCACTACCCAAGAATTTAATGATTATGATTGGTTAAATGCTTATGAAAATTCGTTTTTTACCGTTAAAGTGGATACCAATGTTCAATCTGGTTTTTTATTAACAGAAACCTAAATATTATCAAAAGAAAGAGGTCTTATTATGTTAAATATGGTTTATCATACTCTATTTTTACTTTTTACCATTTATGTTTTCATACACACCATTTCTTATGGTATGTATGAAATTAAACAAGAAAATAATAAATTGGGTGGTTATTTTGTGATTAGTTTTACCGTTTTTACCGTTATTTTTAGTAATATCGTTATATGGTTAAATTAAAAAGATACTACATTTAAGAGAAAAAATATTAAAAAGATAAAAAATGTAAGAAAGAAGAAAAAAATTCCTTACTATTCTTACATTTTTTTATTTTTCTATTAATTCAAAATCAATTCTTCTTAATTGTTTGTTAGCCTCTATTACTCTAATGCTTACTTTATCTCCTATTTTATAGGTTTTATTTGTTCTTTCACCTGTTAATGTTTTTCTATTTTCATCATATAAGAAATATTCATCTCCCATCTTATCAAAACGAATTAAGCCTTCTACTGTATTTTCTAATTCTACAAACATACCAAAAGATGTAATAGAAGATATCAATCCTTCATATTCTTCCCCTATTTTATCTTCCATATATTCTGCCTTCTTAATATCCACACTTTCTCGTTCTACTTTCTGGGCTATTTTTTCTCTTTCAGAAGATTGCTGTGCATATTGAACAGCTTGTATTTGATGTTTTTCTTTCCATTCTTCTTTTACTTGATAATCTTGTTCTAAATACTTCGATATCATTCTATGGATAAATAAATCTGGATATCTACGAATTGGAGAGGTAAAATGACAATAATACTTACTTGCAATACCAAAATGTCCTTTATTCTCACTTTCATATCTTGCTACTTTTAATGTTCTCAAAATCAGATTGGAGACCACTCTCTCCTCTTCTTTTCCCTTTACAGCTTCTAGAACTTCTGCAAATGCTTTTGGATGGATATTATCTTTTGCACCTTTAATTTTATAACCAAAATTATATAAAAATTTGTTTAACTCTGTTATTTTATCTTCTTCTGGCACTTCATGTACTCTGTAGATAAAAGGTGCCTCTAGCCAATAAAATCTTTCTGCAATGGTTTCATTGGCTGTTAACATGAATTGTTCTATTATTTCATTAGCAAAACTCAATTCATATTTTCCAATCTCTATCGCATAACCATTTTCATCTAATACAATTTTACTTTCAGGAATATCTAAGTTTAAACTTCCTTGTTTTTCTCTTCTATCTTTTAAAATATGAGCTAACTCTTCCATTGCCTTAAAATGTTCCCAATATGGTGTATAGTTTTTAGCCAGTTCTATCTGCTCTTTATTTTGTTCTTCTCCATGTACATACGCTAAAATAGTAGATACTTGATGATAACTCATTCTCTTCGTTACACGAATGATACTTTTTTGTATATCTGCACTTAGCACTTTACCTTCTTTGTTTATTTCCATGATAACGGCTAAAGCCAATCTATCTTCCCCTGCATTTAAGCTACAAACACCATTGGATAGTTCTGTAGGGAGCATAGGGATAACTCTGTCTAACATATAAATACTCGTTCCTCTTGTGATAGCTTCTTTATCCAATTTAGAACCTTCTGTTACATAATGGCTAACGTCAGCAATAGCTACACCTAATGTGTAATTTCCATTTTCCAATTTTTTTACAAAAACAGCATCATCTAAATCTTTAGCATCTTCTCCATCAATTGTAAAAATTTCCTCTTGTCTTAAATCTAAACGATATGGAATTTCCTTTTTATCAATTAATGGTTGTAACTGTCTAGCCTCTTTTAATACCTCTTCTGGAAACTCATATGGCAAGCGATATTCTTTTACTAAAGAAAGCATGTCCATACCTGCTTCATCTATTTTCCCCAATACCTCTATAATTTTTCCTTCTGCTTTTTTATCCTGCTCTGGATATTTGGTAATTTCAACAACTACTTTATCTCTATTTTTAGCACCATGAAAGTTCTTTTTAGATATAAAAATATCACTACCAAATTTTCTATCGTCTGGCACTACAAAACCATAGTTTCGACTATCTTGAAAAATACCCACTAATGTATTCTTCTGATGTTTTATAATTTTTACAATCTTACCTTCTTTACTATGTCCACTATCGCCAGAGGTTTCTATTATCTCTACTAAAACCACATCTTCATTCAATGCTTTCTTTGTATTTGGTTTAGCAATATAAATCTCATTTTCTCTGCCCTTTTGTTCTTTGTCCTTGTCTAATTTAACAAAACCAAAACCTTTTTCATTGGCACGAAAAGTACCTACTTGATAGGTTTCTTCATCTAGTAGACTATATTTTCCTTTTCTATTTTTTTGAATTTTAAAATCCGCCTCTAAACGACTTAAGCAAACCATAAAATCAGCATATTCCTTCTTAGGTACCTCTAAAAGCATTGCCATTTCTTTTGCCTTCATAGGTATATACGCTTCTTCTTGCATAAATTCTAAAATTAGTTTTTCCTTTTCTTCCATACAAACTCCTATTTTCTTTAATTTTCCTATCTCTATTTTTCTCTACATTCAAAATAAAGATGTAGCTATTTATCACTACATCTTCATTATGTACTATTTTTTTAAATTACATACAATATACCTAGTGTAACTGCTAAAATACCAAATAAAACACTTAATGTAATTGTCATTCTCTTTAATCTGCCTTCTTTCGTTCTGCCTTTATTTTTCTCATAAAAGTTATTAGTAGAAGACCCCATAATGGTTCCAGATGCTCCTTGACTTTCCTTTGTTTGTATTGTTGCTACAATAATTAAAGCAACACAAACGATTAAATATATTCCTAATATAATGTATTTCACAATTTCCATTTTTTACACGCTCCTAGATTTATTTTTTCTTAACGTTGTTATTCTACCACAAGTCAAATAAAAATGCAATTGCTTTTTTAAATTTCTCCATTTCTTCCTATAAAATTTCACATTTATAAGTATCATTTCTTTATCAAAGTGCATAATTTTTTATAGCTTTTGATATCTCTTTTATATCAAATTATTAATGTACCATCTTATAAATTATTAATATCTAAGTTCTCATTTCCAATATAAATATTTCTATTCCCATCAAAACTTTTCATTCTTATGATTGAAAAATGATTATATATATTGTATACTTCCTCCATCTAAATATAAATTCTTACTTGCTATGTTATTTTTACAATCACGCTCAGCTTGTTCTATAATTTTATCAATAGTAATCTTTTTGTTTATCAAACTATCTCTTAACTCAATTTTTTCTCCTTAAAATTTTCTACTACTACTTTTTTTAGCCCTATATTTTCTATTGTTTAACATGCTAATCCTCTTATTACCAATAAATGGTAGCACACTTTATAACAAAACACAAGTATAAAAGTTTCTCTTTAAAGCACTTCTTTTTCTTAAATTTATCCTATCCTCTATAGGATATCCCTATTACCAAAACCAGAATTAATGATTTTAAATATGTATATATTGCAATTTTTGTACTTTTTTTATATACTAGAGATATGAAAGAATTAATAGTTAATGTAGAAAATAATGAAAAGAAATTAAATACCTATCTATTAGAAAGCTTCCCTAGTTTAAAAACAGGAATGCTTTTTAAAGCGCTTAGACAAAAAGATATCCGTATAAATGGTAAAAAGATACATGAAAATGTAACTATTCATACCGGAGATTCTATACAAATTTATATTGCAGATGAATATTTATTTTCTTCTAACACCTTGGATATGAGATTGCTTTCCATTGTTTATGAAGATAATTATATTTTATTAGCTAATAAGCCAAGTGGAATAGAAGTTGTTGGCGAGAATTCCCTTACCACAATTGTTAAAGAATATTTAAATCAAAAACAAAAAGATACCTATGTAGAACCTTGTCATCGAATAGACAGAAACACTATGGGATTAGTTTTATTTGCCAAAACACCAGAAGCCCTATCCATTCTATTACAAAAATTTAAAGACCATGAAATAGAAAAACATTACTTAACCAAAGTACATGGTATCCTAAAACAAAAACAAGCAAGATTAGAAGCCTACTTATTTAAAGACAAAAAGAAATCACTTGTATACATTTCCGACACACCCAAAAAAGGCTATCTAAAAATTATAACTAGTTACCAAGTAGTAAACGAATTAAAACAAGAACAAACTTCCATTTTAGATATAACATTAGAAACCGGACGAACCCATCAAATTAGAGCCCATCTAGCCCATTTAGGACATCCTATTATAGGAGACGGAAAATATGGAAACAATCAAATAAACAAACAATTTCATCAAAAAACACAGCAACTTTACAGTTATCAAATATGCTTTTGCTTTAGAACACCAAGTGGTATTCTCTCCTATCTTAATGGACAAACCTTTCACATAAACTGTCCATTGGGACCAGGTACAGATGGACAAAAGTGTCCATAGGGGACAGACTTGATGACACTAGAAAAAGAACATAGAAAAACAGAAAAGAAGGTAAATAGCACTTACTTTTTTTATCTTTCCTATGTTTTAAACTCTATTTAAAACATTCTATTGGTTAAATACTATGTGTGCTAGGGTACCCCCTTCATAAAAAAACAAAAGTAAGTCTTAAAGGCATTTTCTATATTAGGCATTTTCTATATTAGGCATTTTTACGTAGGGAACATGAAGGGTAGTAAAAATGCCGATGCGATAAGCAAATATAGAAAATGACTATAGTTCACTCTATACCCT
>CATZDQ010000092.1 GCA_958417695.1 uncultured Clostridiaceae bacterium
GGTAATTTGTATTCCTGCCTTTGCCTTTGCTATTTATCCAGCTTATCAAGTGCCATTTGCTTTTGTAATGATGCTTTTTATGGTTTATGAGTTGCTAAAACATGGAAAAGATTTAAAAAAATACGATTATGTATTAATGGCACTTACTTTAATAGGGGTAGGGGTGATTTTAGGATATTTCTTGTTAGTAGCATGGCCAGATATCCAAACGATGATGGGAACCGTCTATCCAGGAAGTCGTTCTGAAATAGGTGGGGATTACACCTTAAAGCTGTTTGCAGGACGTTTTACGAACCTATTTTTACCCTATTCGGATAAAATTGCCAATCCTTGTGAAATTAGTAATTATTTATATCCAATTGTAGGGTTATTAGTACTGATTGTTTTCTATTTTAAACAACAGGCTAATCAAAAACCAAATATCAAAGAACAGCTAAAAACGTCAGCAGAAAAAGCAGACAAATTTTTAGAAATTGGTTTACTATTGTTATTTGCTTTTTTCATAGTTTGGGTTTATGTGGGATTTCAAGAGATTTTGGCAAAAGTAACCTTCTTGTATTTATCACCGGCTAAAAGAACGCAATTAGTTTGTGGCTTGCTTGGTACAATTTTAACAATTTTATTTGTAAAAAAGTTACATGGAAAAGAACTATTAAACAAAGTACAGGCAATTATAGTTTCTTTAGTCGTGGTTTTAGCTAGTTATCTTTTAATCAAAGATGCCGGTTATGCTTCTTTCTTCTCAACGATTAAATTAGAATTGTTGGCCATTGCTTTATTTACAATGACTTATACTGTTGTAAGAGGCAATAAGAAAGCTTTTTGTTATATTATGTGCATTCTTTCTTTAGCTGCTGGTTTATTGGTAAATCCCATTGTTTCTGGTACAGATATTTTATATCAGACCAATATTGCAAAACAAATACAACAATTGGTAAAAGAAGAACCAGAGGCACTTTGGATTGGCAGATACAATTGGAGTGGGCAATATGCTTTAGTAAATGGAGCCAAGGTATTAAATGGCGTTAATTTATATCCAAATTTTCAATGGCTTATGCAGTTAGACCCAGATAAAAGCCAAGAACAAGTATATAATCGTTATGCCCATATTGGTATAATTTTAAGTGACCATACGGAATTTAGACTATTGACAGAAGACAGTTATGAAGTGGAAGTTACTTATCAGAATTTAAAGGATATTGGTGTAAAATACTATTTTACAGATACAAAGTGTAGCAAGCAAATAGAAGAGCAATTTCATTTGAAAACTAGATATGCAGATGATGAAAAATTACAATATATTTATCAAATTAATTGAAGGAGATAAAGATGAAGACGTTACTAATTATTCCAGCTTATAATGAAGAAGAAAATATAGAAAAAGTTTGTCATACAATAGAAGCATATAATCAAACAGCAGAAAATCCAGTGGATTATGTAGTAATTGATGATGGCTCTCAAGATGCAACACTGCAAATTTTAGAGGAGAACCATTTTCATCATATTCATTTAATTAGTAATCTGGGTATTGGTGGTGCGGTTCAGACAGGTTATAAATACGCTTTTGAAAATCATTATGATATAGCCATTCAATTTGATGGGGATGGCCAACATGATATTGCTTATGTGCCTATTATTTGTAAACCAATATTAGAAGGAAAAGCCAATATGTGTATTGGTACACGTTATTTAGATAAGTCAGTTAGCCATTTTCAATCTACATTTATGAGGAGACTAGGCTCTAACATTATTTCCTTTATGATAAAATGTCTATGTCATCATCCAATTACAGACCCTACTTCTGGATTTCGTGCGGTAGATAGTTCTATTATTGCAGAATTTGCAAAAGAATATCCGACAGAGTATCCAGAGCCAGAATCAACGGTGACAATATTGATGAAGGGCTATATAGTAACAGAAGAACCTGTTAATATGAAAGAAAGACAAGGTGGAAAATCATCCATTAATGTATGGAAAAGTGCAGATTACATGATAAAAGTATGTTTGGCCATTGTGTTAGATAGTATTCATTTGAAGAAGAGGAGGAAATAAATTATGCAGTTAACGTTAAGAGTTGCTTTGCTAGTGATTACTTGTATTTACTTATTTGTGATTTTAAAGTCTATTAAACATAAGAAGATGCAAATTTCCTCCTCCATTTTCTGGCTATTGACTGGTGTTGTATTAATGATTGCCCTGTTAATTCCAAATTTAATGGATATGATTTCTTCTATTTTAGGTTTTGAATTAACCGTTAATATGATTTTTTGTGTAACCATTTTTATTGCTTTTTATTTGATTTTTAAATTGACTATATTATTGTCTAAACAAAGTCAAAAAAATGTAACATTAATACAAGAAATCTCTATTCTAAAAAAGAGAGTAGAAAAATTAGAAGAATTAGAAAAATCAAAAGAAGTAAAATCTACGGCATCTAAAGAAATAAAGCAGCAACATGATGAACAAAAATAAGTATATATAAAAGAAGTAATTAGGGGAGAAATATATGAAAATATCTATTATAACAGCAACATATCATTCAGAAAAAACAATAAAGCAGACAATAGAATCTGTATTAGGACAAACGTATTCAGATTATGAACATATCTTTGTAGATGGTTTATCCAAAGACCATACTATAGAGATTATACAATCTTATGAGAAACAATACCAAGGTAGGTGTCGTTATATTAGTCAAAAAGATACAGGACTTTATGATGCTATGAATAAAGGAATTCAAATGGCAACAGGAGATATTATTGGGATTCTAAATTCGGATGATATCTATGCTTCTAAAGAGGTATTACAAAAGATTGCAGATACTTTTGAAAAAGAGTCTTGTGATGGTACTTATGGAAATTTGATTTTTATGGATGAACAAACCATGTCTATACCACAAAGAATTTGGAAATCAGAGATAGGAGATGTAAACAAAGGGTGGCATCCAGCTCATCCTACTTTATATTTAAAAAAGCAAGTATATGACAAGGTAGGGTTATTTAATTTACAGTATCGTATAGCGGCAGATTATGATTTTATGATTCGTATGTTACAAGATAAACAAATAAAGTTATCTTATATAAATGCAGATATCGTGTATATGCGAACTGGTGGTGCTAGTACAGATGGATTAAAGGGCTATATGAAGAATCTAAAAGAAGCGCATCAAGTTTTAAAAGCAAATCATATACCACATCCATACTTGGTAGATACTAGAAGAATTATAAAGACAATAGGGCAAATGGTATATTCTAAATTAAAGTAATTTTTAATCATTAAAAAGTGATGTTATTATAGATACCGTTGGAAGAATAAAAAAAGAAATCGAAAGGATAAAATAAAAAAAGTATGGATAGGAGAAAAAGAATAATGAAAATAATTTTAGTAGCAATTTATGTAGTGTTAACCATTACAGGTTTAGTCTTAATGAAAAAAGGAGGAAATCCAGGAACTATACATATAGGTAATGGTGAAATTAACTTAGGAATGAGCTTAGTAAGTTTAGTCCGGATTTATTTGTTATATCTGTAGTTTTCTATTGTTTACTAGAATAGTGGTAATGTTTGATTTAAGTTATATTATGCCAATTTGTACAGGAGTAGTACAAGTAGTCACATTAGTGGCTTCTTACTTTGTTTTTCATGAAGAAATTAGTAAACAAGGTATAATTGGTGCAGCTTTGGTAATTATAGGTATTATGATAATGAACTTTAAAAAAGCGTAAGAACTTGTGTATAGATAAAAGCATGCACAAAAACTAAGGAGGAAATATGCAAGAAAAAAGCTATCCATATAAACTGTCTATTGTAGCTTTGGTATATAATCTAGAAGAATATTTACCAAGGTGTTTAGACGCATTAGTAAATCAGACATTAAAAGAGATAGAAATTTTATGTGTAGATGATGGCTCAACAGACTCTGCACCACAAATTATAGAAGATTTCGCAAAACGATACCCTGAAAAAATAAAAGTATTTCATAAAGAAAATGGGGGAGAGTTTACAACTAGAAACTATGGACTGCAAAAAGCGACAGGAGAATATGTTACTTTTGTAGATACAGATGATTATGTAGAACCTAACTGGGCAGAAAAATTGTATATGGCAGCAAAGCAAAACGAGGCAGATATAGCCGTTTGTGGATTTGAAAGGATAGATTTAGCTACAGGAAAAGTAGTTGGAAAAGATATGACTAGTTATGGAAATTGTGTAAAAGAAGTAAAACCAAACGAGGATATGATTTTATTTATTAATCCAGCACCATGGAATAAAGTTTATAAAAGAGAGGTTATCCAAGAATTTCATTTTTTACCTTTTCGAGGATTTAATGATACCTTATTTTTAATATCTACCTATACGAAAGTTAAGAAGATTGCTTTTATTCCAGATGTTCTTTATCATTATTATTTAAGATATGATTCTCAAATTCATAGTGTTAATCAAAAAGATGTAGAAAATTTAAAACATTATTTATTGGAAATAAAAGAACTTTATCAAGAAAAACAAGTATACGAGCAAATGAAATACCTTTTAGACATGATGGCCTTTATACATTTAGGAATATCGGTTATGTATCGAGCTTCTTATGATTCTGCTATTAATATAAAATTTATGATGAAGGAGACGATACAATATTTAGATGACCATTTCCCTACATGGAGAAATTCTCCTTTTTTAACTTGGAAATATGTGTATAAAAAAGGTATCAGACATATAGGATTATGGGGAATTGCTAAATTATATAAATGGCATTTACCTATGTTATTTATCCATCTGTATCGTTTTATAATAGATATCTTAAAAATAGACATTAAATTTTAGTGTCCATATGTACCAGGTCCGGATGGACACTTTTGTCCACCTGGACCTGGTACATATGGACATTTTTTTGGAAACAATATCCATTGCTAAAGCTTAGTTTCTCCGTTATAATAGACATGTAGATATTATGTTAATTAAAGGAGGGACTATGAAGTTACAAAAGCGTGGTTTAAAAATTGGTATTTTTATAATCCTGTTGGTTTCTTTTGGAATAGTACATATGACTAGTCCGGTTGCAAGAGCCACGAATGGACAAAGTAAGACAGCAGAGGTTTCTATTAGTTATAGTGCTCATGTGCAAGATAAAGGCTGGGAGGAAGATTTTAGTAAAGTGGATGGTATGACTTCCGGTACGATAGGTCAAGGGTTGAAAATAGAAGCTATGAAGATGCAACTAAAGAATGCTCCTGTAAATGCAAAGGTTCGTTATCAGGCACATGTACAAGATATTGGTTGGCAAGATTGGGAAGAAAATGGTCATGTAGTGGGTACAACTGGTAAGAATTTGAAAATAGAGGCTCTAAATATAGTTCTGGAAAATTTACCAGACTATCAAATTGTTTATAGAAGTTATATACAAGCAATGGGGTGGAGCTCTTGGGTTTCAGATGGAGAGATGACAGGGACAACTGGTAGAAATTTAAGACTAGAGGCTATTCAAATAAAGGTAATAAAGAAAGATTTTTCTGTTGTATATGATGCTTTTGTACAAAATGCAGGTTGGCAGGGAAATAGAAGTGATGGTGCTGTTTCTGGAACAACAGGACAAAATTTAAAGTTAGAGGCTTTTAAGATATACTTGGTAGGTGCACCTGTTAGTGCTGGTATTACTTATCAAGCACATGTGCAAGACATCGGTTGGCAGGATTGGGTAAATACGAATCAAATGGCTGGTGTCTTGGATAAAGGCCTAAAGGTAGAAGCTATTAAGGTCAAGCTAATTGGTTTAGCTTCTTACGATGTTCGTTATCGTGTACATGTACAAGATATAGGTTGGATGGATTGGGTAACAAATGGGGAATTAGCAGGTACGACAGGTAGAAATTTAAAAGTAGAGGCTATTCAAGTCAAGGTGATACCAAAAGGAAATGTCTCTGTGGCTTATGCTTCTCATATACAGGATATAGACTGGGAGGAAGCATTTAGTAGAGTAGATGGCATGGTATCTGGTACAACCGGTAGAAATTTAAAGATTGAAGCAATGAAAATGAAACTAGTGAATGCACCGATAGATGCTAAGATTGTATATCGTAGTTATATTCAAGGAAGTGGTTGGCAGGCTTGGGTTCAAAATGGTGAACAAACAGGTACAACAGGTAAGAATTTACGTTTAGAGGCTATTCAAATTAAGATAGAGGGAATTGAAAATTATAGTGTAAGGTATCGCACACATGTACAAGATATTGGCTGGATGGATTGGGTAACAGATGGAGAAACATCTGGTGTGGTTGGAAATAGTCTGAAAATAGAGGCTATTCAGATTGAAGTATTGCCAAGTAGCCAAATAAAGCCAATGACAAAGGGAAAACTTAATTTAGAAGTGCCAGCAGAAGATACGATAAATGGAAGTACTTTATATATGGAAGGATGGGCAATGGCTAATCAGAAAAATACACAGCTAGAAATATATTTAGATGGTCAAAGAATTCATACGAATATTATTCGTGTGGCTAGAACAGATGTTATTTCGTCTGTTACAGGTTTTGGTGGTATTGCAGAAAATCCTCAACCCGGATTTAAGACAAGTATAGATATTCGTAATTATGGTAGGGGTAGTCATTTACTGATGATTAAAATGGTAAATGAGGAAAATAGTACGATTACCTTTTTACAAAAGGGACTTTCTTTTGGAAGACAGATGAAAAAAGGAATTGATGTTTCTACTTATCAAAGTACAATTAATTGGCCAAAGGTAAAACAAGATGGTGTGGACTTTGCCATGATTCGTGTTGGTTTTAGAGGGTATGGGC
>CATZDQ010000093.1 GCA_958417695.1 uncultured Clostridiaceae bacterium
TATAAAATTATCTAGACTACCCATGCATTATGCTACTATGCCCAGTGGTATGGCAGAAGCTGTTTATTTTTACAAAAATGGAACCATTTATTTTAGAGATGGACTTACTATAGAAGAAATGGAAAAATACATTATTCACGAATTTATGCATCATTTACAAGAATTAAAAAACAAAAAAAATATATTGTATCGTTTAGGTTTATGTGACTTTACTGGCTTTAAAGTATATGGTATGGCACTAAATGAAGCTGCTGTCCAGACACTTACTGCCAAAGCCTTAAAAAATGATATAGATACTGTAAAATATTATGATATAGAACTACCAACCAATAGTCCTTCTTGTTATCCTCTACTATGTAATTTAATGAATCAACTTATTTATATAACGGGAGAAGAAGTCCTATTCGATAGTACACTATATAGTAATGATAAATTTAAAAATAAAATCATTCATTTATGTGGAGAACGCACTTTTTATAAAATACAAGATGCCTTTGATACTATTCTAGAATCAGAAGAAAAATTAGCAACATATAGCCATCGAATGGAAGAAGAATTACTGACAGAAGCCATTATCTCTAAAATATCTCATGATATGGCAAGACTAAAAAAACTAATCACTGCTACTTTTATACAAACACAAAATCTAATAATCACATCTTACTTTGACCGTCGTTTTGAAGAAATTACGAATACCACACAAATAGAAGACTTTAGAAAAGAATTATATAGTTACAAAGACTTAATTGGTGTAACACCAACTTATCGTTACTTTAATGACTACTATGTTACTATGATGGCAAAATTAGAAGAAAAAGATGACCTATTAAATCATCAAACTTATTTAATACCTTATAAAAAAAACTTTTGGCATTATTTTTGGCAATCTTGTCGTTCTTTGCTCCGTCTAACCAATCAAAAGGAAAATCAAAATGAACTCTCTCGTTTTTAATGAACAACAGTGAACTTCGTTCACTGTAGCGTATAATAAAAATTATACGCTTTTTTTCTAAATGTAGAAGTTTCCTATCGTATAAAAGAAAAAAATGTCTTCCTTAAATGAAAAAATTTATAGGAAGGCATTTTAATTTACTGTTTTAATGATTATCTACTTTTTTATTGCTTAAATAGCTATCTATTGCCTCTGCTGCTTTTCTACCTGACCTAGCAGCCCAAGCAACAGTTGCCTTCTGACCAATTACATCTCCTCCTGCGAAAACTTTCTCATGAGAAGTTTTATAATCTTCTTGCACTAAAATATATCCTTTTTTTGTCATATCCATTTGTAAACCATTGACCACTTCTTTTTCTGGTGTAGCACCAACGGCCATAACCACATAATCCATATCTAAAGCATACAAACTATCTGGAATATCTACAGGGCTTGGTCTTAGTTCTCCCTCTTGTTGTATTAGCTCTGTTTTCACACATACAATTTGACCAACTTGATTGGTTTGTTCTTTTGGTAGGATACGAACAATATTATTCTGGAACAAAAATCGGATGTTTTCCCCTATAGCCTCTTCAATCTCCTTTTGCTCAGCTGGCATTTGTTCTCTAGCCCTCCTATAAATAACAGACACTTCTTTTGCCCCTAAACGTTTTATCGTCCTAGCACAGTCCATTGCCACATTACCGCCTCCGATAACAGCTACACATTTTCCAGTATAATCAGGATGTAAATTTTCTTCCAATAAACGATTTCCACCATACACACCGTTTAACTCTTCCCCTGGAATTTTCATCTTACTTGGTACATTAGCCCCTATAGCTAAGAAAACAGCCTCATATTGTTTTTCTAATTGTTTTAAAGAAATCGTTTTTCCCAAAATTTGTCCATAACAAACTTCTATTCCCAATGCTATTATCTTTTGTATATTTTTTTCTAAAATATCCCTATCTAATCTAAAATCTGGAATGCCATGTGTTAAAATACCACCTAAGCTTTCCCCTTTTTCAAAAATAGTAACTTGGTAACCCTTTCTAGCCAGAAATGCTGCACAAGTAAGTCCGGCTGGTCCACCACCCACTACAGCAACCTTTTCTTTTCTCTTTTCTATTTTCTCTTCTTGAAATGGGTAATTTTCCTCTAAAGCCATGTCCCCTATAAAAGCCTCTAACTCCCCTATACTAGTTGGCTTTCCCTTTAATCTGCGTACACATCCTCCTTGACACTGACTTTCATGTGGACAAATTCTTCCACAAATAGAAGAAAGAACCGTTGTACTAGCTAACACTTGATATGCTTCTTTATATTTTTCTTCTTTTAATAATGCAATAAATTGTGGAATATCATTTTCTAATGGACAACCTTTTTGACATGGTTTTGTCTTACAATTCAAACAATATTCTATTTTTTCTTGTATCTGTTTATTCATTTTTTAACTCCTTTAACACCAAAACGAGAGTACTTAGTTTGGTACTCTCATTTTATTGATTTTCTTTACACTTGTCAATAGAAGTGACTATGCATTATAATACTTACTTTACGTTGCAATTCCAGGAGTAAGATGACAAACTTTTACATATAGCTGTCCATCTTTTTCTATAACAACTGTATAGTCTCCCTCATCTAAATCTCCACTATACTCCGCCTCATAGGCTACATTTCCTTCTTGTAAAGCACCTGTTATATTTACAAGATCCTCTCCTAATACCATATAGGCACTTTGAAATCCTTCTACTTCATCCATTCCTTTCTTATGTAAGTATATGGTACTATAGGATACACTCATCTCATAAGTATCTACTTTAGAAATATTGGTTACTTGAATTGTTTTCGTTTTCACTTTTCCAGTTCTTATATGCTTTACTGTAAAAGTATATTCCCCATTTTCTGTTACCAAATATCGCCTATCATAATTATCTGCATAAGTGTGACTACCACCACCTAACACTGTCGTTGGTTTTGTATACTCATAAAATTCTACAACTCTATAACCTATTAGATACTCATCTATATTTTTGTAATCTGACCATTTTTGTATCCATTCTTCTACTGACGCTACATCATTTGCTTGTAAGAACTCATCTACAGTAGCATAAGTAGGATCTCCAAAAAATTCGCTTTCTTTATTATAATCAATTAAAAAGTACTCCTCTTTTTGTTTTTGGGTAAGCTGTTTTAACTCCTCAGGTGCATATTCTTTATATGGCCTTCCAAATGTAATATCTATAAAAACAGCATTTGTCTGTTTTGAATCTGGATATTTTACTAAATTAAAATCAAATTCTTTATTAGCATCTCCATTTAACTGTTTTTCTAATTCATTTACTAAAGTATCTATCTGCTCTCCCTCTTGAGCTGTAGCATTAGCTGTATCTGATTTTGCTTGGTCTGCTCTACTGATTAAACCACCTTCTCCAACTATCATACTAATGGTTACACCTGCTAATATGATAAGAATAATGATAGTTATTACTAAAGCGATTAAAGTAATTCCTTGATTTTGTTTTTCTCTCATCTTTTGTTACCTCCTTTTATTTTATAATACCATATACTATATTTTGTTTCAATTCTTTTAGCTTGTTTTCTTACCTTTTGGTAATGTTCTATGATAGTTCTTCTATTTTATTCTTTACTTCTTTTAAATCCTTCCAAAACTCTAATTTCTTAGACTCATCTCTTAAAAGTGCTGCTGGATGCCAAGTTGGCATATACAAAATACCCTTACGCTCAATCCAACTACCACGGACCTTAGTAATACCATATTCTTTACCCAATATATTTTTTAAAGCTGTACTCCCTAATAAAACAATAATCTTTGGTTTTACCAAAATAACTTGATTACGCAAATAATCTAAGCAAGCCTCCGCTTCATCTGCCTCTGGTACTCTATTAGCAGGAGGACGACATTTTACAATATTAGCAATATAAACTTCCTGTCTTTGCAGTCCTAACCCCTCAAACGCTTTATTCATTAGTTGACCTGCTTTACCAACAAATGGAATACCTTGACTATCCTCGTCTGCACCAGGTCCTTCTCCAATAAACATAACAGTTGCCTGCTTATTACCTGTTCCAAAAACAATATGTTTACGATTTGTACATAACTTACATTTCTTACAATTTACTATACTTTGTTCTAATGCTTCCCAATTATCGTACATGTTTTACTCCTTATAGTTCCTTTTCTATTTCTCCTTCTTTTGTTTTTTACTTCACACATGCTTCCATTAAGACTATTTTTTCTGTTTGTTTTGTATTGATTTTTGCTTTAGTACCAATCGGTATAACCATTTTCTTTTCTGTATGACCAAAATTGTTCGATTTGATAATCGGAAAATGGTATTGTCCCTCTAAAGTATCTAGTAAAATTTTTTCTAAAGAAATTCCAGCATCATAATTACCAACCCAAATACCTTTTATCTGGTCAAACACCCCATTTTGTTTCATATGATATAAATAATGGCTTACCATAGCTGGTGGTGTCTCTAAATATAACTCCTCTATAAATAAAATTTTATCTTTAAAATCCAAAGCATATTTTCCACTACTTAAATGTGCTGTTAAAGACAAATTGCCACCCACTAATTCTCCTTGTGCAATTCCTTCTTGCACTGTTGTAAATGTATCTTCTGTTCTAGCCAATCCTTGTGCCGCTTCTACAAAACGATACATTACTTGTTCATAACCATAGGATGTCTGCCAAGAAGTCAGAGATTTAAAAGTAGGTCCATGAAAAGTAATCATTCCTGTTTTTTCATGAATGACATTTAGCAAAGAGGTACTATCACTAAAACCACATAAAATTTTAGGATGTTTTGCTATTGTCTCATAATCTAAATAATCTAATGTACTATTAGAATTAAATCCACCAGAAATACAAAAAATAGCCTTAATTCTTTCCTCTTCAAAAAAATGTTCTATATCTTCTGCTTTTTCTTTAGCAGTAGCCCCATATCCCAACGTATTTTGAAAAACGTGCTTTCCAAATTCTATAGTAAAACCAGAACTTTCCATTAATAAAATGGACTGGTTAATCGTCTCTAAATCTTCCTTTTCTACATAGTCTGATGGTGCTATGACACCAATGACATCTCCTTTTTTTAATCTATTTGGTAACATACTTCTCCTTTAGTCTTTTATTTTCATTAATTCATTAAGAAATCCAAAATATTCATTCCAGCTTCGGTTTCTCTCTTATATAATTCTGTATATCCACATTGTTTACAGCTAATAGTAATAAACTTTTTATTTTGAACATCAAATAATTTTGAAAAGTTTCCACCTGTTGCTTGAAATTGGTCTGATTCAAATTCTTGACAACCACATTTAGGGCATTGATATTGTGCCATTTTTCTCACCTTCCTCTATTGTTTATTTTACTAAACTTTCCTATAGATTGCAAGCTATTTTTATAGGTATACTTTCTTCTTTTTTGCTTTTTCGAATTTCTAAAGTACTTCTTAATTTTCCAGAGTAAAGGTGTTTTTAAGAATAATTGACTTTCTAAAATAGACATGATAAAATTTAAACCTAAAAAGAAAAGACTTAAGAGTATTTTTACCTAAAAATGAATTATAAAAACTTACTTCCTATTTAAAGAATAGTGATATTGCGAAAGAATAGATAGGATATTAGATTATAGAAAAGGAGAAATTTATGACTATTTTAGAATTTATTTTAAATAATGCTGCTTATTTAGAAGATTTTATTACAAGAAGTACCTATCATTCAAATGCTATTGAAGGCAGTACACTTACTTATGCAGAAACTTATGCTATTCTTTACAATGACAATAGTTTTAAAATTGTAGGAAAAGAACCAAGCGAAATATATGAAGCAATTAATCATAAAATGGCTTTAGAATTAGTTTTTAAACATTTGAGAGAAAACCAAGAATTAGATGAAAGGCTGATAAAACAATTAAATGAAACGATTAATGCTAATATAAAAGATACCCAAGGTTATAGGACAGTACAAGTATTCATTAGAGGTAGTGAGCATATTCCTCCAGCACCAGAAAAAATTCCTAATTTAATGAACTATTATATTTATAATTATCATCATGACAGTCAGGACCTCTTTACTAAAATTGCCCAATATCATATTGAATTTGAAAAAATTCATCCTTTTGAAGATGGAAACGGAAGGACAGGTAGATTACTATTAAATTACGAATTATTAAAAAATAATTTACCCCCTGTGGTTGTATCAAAGGATGACAGAGTAAAGTATTTTGAATTTTTAAAAAATCATGATAATGCAGGTTTAGCTAACTGGCTTAGAGAACTTTCTACTAAAGAAAAAGAAAGAATGGAGAAATTTGGATATATAGATTAAGGGGGAGAAAGTAATGCATATTCATATGGGAAATAACAGCAAAATAAAAAATTCTAATTTTATAGAAAAAGCAAATATTAAAGTAGAAGAAAAAACAAAAGATGGATTTTGGAAACAAGTTTTTGTAAATATCATGTCAAACTTTCTATGGAAAGTATTAGGATTATTAATTTCCTTCGGTCTATTAGTGGCTCTTGCGATGTCTGTTAATAATCATTAAACATATAGTCTTTGTGATAATGTAATAAATTCTATACGCACTATACCTTTATCCTGCATATTGTTTTATATTTTATAAAATTACGAACAAGGAAGGAAAATTTATCTAATGAACGTTTTAGCTATTTACCAAAAATATCTTATTCCAGAAAATTTACAAATGCACATGCTACGTGTAGCAGCTTGTGGCAATTTGATTATTGACCATTGGACAGGTCCTGCTTTAAATACCAATTCCCTATTAAGGATCTTATTACTACATGATAT
>CATZDQ010000094.1 GCA_958417695.1 uncultured Clostridiaceae bacterium
TGTTTTTTCTTCTACTAAATCATTTACATTATAAACCTTTACATTAATTGTATTTCTACCACTTACCAAGGTTTGTCTGATTTCTAACTCTTTTACGTTTAAAGAAGTTCCTGTGTTGCTTGGGTCTGTTGAATAGAAAACACCATTTAAAGTAAATTCTATCTTTTTAATATTTTCCTCATCTGTCACTTTAATGATTAGCTCATTACCTTGTCCTGAAAGTTCTATAGTTGGTTTCTTAGCTCCTTTAAAGGTTTGTTCTTTTTCAGCTACATTGCCACTTTTATCAACGGCTTTTACCTTTAATGTATTTTCACCTTTTAAAATCGCTACTTTTTCTTCTATTAATTTTGGCGATTCTTCTCTTGCATCTAGAATGGTTTCATCCTCATCATTCCAATGATAAGAAATATAATCTAGCTGTGTCTCATCTTTAGCACTAATCTTTACTTTTGCATTTTCTACTGTAAATTCGATTTCTGGTTTAATAGTATCTGTCGATACACTCGTATAGGTTTGTGTATAAGTAACTTCCTTTCCCGCTATATCGGTTACTTTTAAAGTTAAGCTGTTTTCTCCTTCTGGTACTTCTATACGCTCTTCTAATTGGTTTCTTCCTTTTCCTTGTAAAATCACTTCTTGATTTTTATTCCACATATATGCCACTTTATCAATAAGCTTATCATGTGTTACTTTAATAATGATTTCATTTCCTTGCTGTGCCATGGTGACTACGGGTACACTTGTTTTGGCTTCTTCATTGTCTTGTGGAACAAAAATTGCATAGGAACCTTGTCCTACTAATATCATACCAAACAAAATAATCATGACTGCAAATATACGTCCGACAGTTTGAATAGATAACGGTCCTTTACTTTTCTTATTTCCGGTATATAAAATTTGATTCATTTTTTCACCTCTTATTTGTAGAAAATTATATCATAAGCCCTTTTTAAAGTAAACTATATTTGGAAAATTTTTCTACACAGCATGTGAAGACTTCTTATCGTTTTTAAGTTATTCTTTTTCTTTCCAAGTAAAAGTGAGCTAAATATATAGCTCACTCTTATATTCCTTTAATTCTTTTAAAGTACAAATTTCTTAATTAGTACAGCTCCTACGCAAATAAGTATTAGCGCTCCTCCTGTTAAAGCAATATACTCTATTTTGATATCTCCTACACCTGTTTTAATAGATAAAATAACGGGTGCATCATCAATGTCGTCTTCTCCTGGCACTTTATTATTTGGTGTTGAATCAATATCTGGTGTATGGCTATCATTATAGTCTTTACTAATTTCAGCAGTATTGACTTTTAATCCTAAATTATCTGCGCTATTTATCCAGGTTAATAAGATTTCTACTTCTGCACTTTCTCCTGGTTGTAGTAACGTATCTTTTAATTGGTCTGTTACTACTTTTCCATCTACTTGTTTCCACTTAGGATTATCTTCAGGAACAAATTTTAGTCCTTCCGGGATATAATCCGAAATTTCTTTGACATATCCTGCAATTTCACCTTCATTGGTTACTCTTATTTTGTATCTAAATTTAACAACCACTTTATTTAATTTACTTTGTACAATTTCTACTTTTACAGGTGCTTCTGGGTCATCTTCTGCCTTATGACCAGTTTCTGTAATGGTTTCTTTACCATTTTCAATAACAATGGCTTGTGTTACCCATTTTCTTAAAGCTAAATCAAAGTATTTTACTTTTACCTTTTCAATATCTTGATCATCTTCCCCTTCAATCCATTTATCTGGTGTAGAATCTTTATCCACTACAGGGTTACCATTTTTATCTTGGTCATCTGCTATTTGTGCTTTATTGATTAAAATTCTATCCGATGTATTTGGTTCTGTAACTTGGAAAGCAATCTGAATATCTCTATAATCTGGTTGCTTCATGGTTTGACTATCAAATGGTTGTAATAAATTGTCTCTACCTGTTTGGTCTTCTTGTTCTTTAGATAAATAATCTGTTTGAATAGCTACCGCTTCTTCTACTTTCTTAGTTGGATTACCATCTTTGTCTAACATTACCCATCTGTATGTTTGATTGATTTCATTTTCCGGTAAGAATAACAAACCTTCTGGTAAATCATCTTTGATAGAAGATGCATATCCTGCTTTTGTACCTTCATTAAAAATCCTTAATGTATAAGTAACTATATTTCCATTTTCTACTACCACTGGTTCTTTCGTATGTTCATAAATATAGTTTCCATCTTCATCAATCTTAAATACTGGTACTCTATCTGTGATAGCGGTATTATCTACTGCTGTAATAAACTTTCTTAATGCTAAGTCAAAATAACTTAATTTAATATGTTCTTTATCAATATCGTCTTCCTTATCCTTGTTATTGTCTGGTGTAGAGTCTTTATCTTCTACTGGATTACCATTTTCATCTGCATCATCGGCAATTTCTGCAATATTGGTAATAATTTCTGTATAAGAATTTGGTGCCACTACTTTAAAAGCAACTTTTACATCTCTATAATCTGGTGATTCCATTGTTTCTGGGTCAAAGGCTGCTATTAAATTTTCACCTGCTGTTTTTTCTTGTTCTTTTGATAAATAGTCTGTCACAATAGATTTTGCTTCTGCTACATTCGTAGTCTGCGTTCCATCTTCTTTTAACATTTTCCAACGATAGGTTATATTGGTTTCATCTTCTGGTAAAAATTCTAGTCCAGATGGAATATCATCTTTCACTAATTTTGCGTAACCGGCTATATCTCCTTCGTTATAAATTCTAATGGTATATTCTACTATATCTGTAGTTTCTACTTCTACTGGCTCCTTGGTATGTTCGTAGATATAATTTCCATTTTCATCTTTTACATTAGTAAATACTGGTACTCGATTTGTCACTGGTGTTTCGTTTACACCTGTTATAAATTTTCTTAAGGCTAAATCAAATTCTTCTAGAATTAGTTTTTCAAAGTCATCATCATCTTCTTGTCCTTGATAGAAATAGTCTTTATCATTTAGAATAGATTTGTTGCTATCTTTTCCTTTATAATCTGGTAAATCTTCATCTGTTGGTAAGTGGATATTGGCTTTACTAGAGTCTCTGTCTAAAATGGTATTTCCATCTTTGTCTGTAAAGTCAGTAACTTCTGCAATGTTGGTAATGACTTTATCTAAATTTTGTGTAGTTTTTACTCTACATTTAATTTTTAATTCTCTATAATCTGGTGTTATCATGGTGTCTTTATTGAAAGCTTTTAAAAGATTATCTTCTGGGTCAATCTCTGTTTTTGCTAAATGATTTGTCGTTGCTTTTCTTAAAGAACTATCAATTACCCACCCATAAGTTGCATTAAAATGTTCATCATCATCAATAACAAATTCTAATTGAGGTGGTAAGTAGTCTGTAATGGCACTTGCATATCCATCTATATCACCTTCATTATAGACACGAATTGTATAGATAACGATGTCACCAACCGATACACCCACTGGGTCTTTTGGATGTCTATAAAGTGCTGTTGTTCCAGTTCCATTTTTTAATGGTGCAACATCAATGGTTGGTTCTCTTAAGTATTTACCAGTTGTCGTGTCTATCAGTTCTTTTCCATTAATATTAGTAATAAATTTTCTTAAAGCTAAGTCAAATGGCTTTCCTAATAAAACTAAGTTTTCGTAGTCATCATCATCTTCATATCCCCAGCCTTTTTCAGATTCTCCCGGATTGTAATTTTCTTTTTGTTCTGGAGTTAGGTTGTTTGGTGTAGAATCTATATCCGTAATAGCTTCGTTTCCTGTTTCATCACTATGTTTTGTAATTTCTGCAACATTTTTTAGTGTTTTATCATTCTCTCCTAGTGTTGCTGTTACGGTACATTCTACCTGTACATCTACATAAGCAAGTGTTGTCCCATCAAATTTGGATATTAATGTATCTTTTAGTTTGTCTGTTACAATGGTTTTTCCATCTCCGGATGGATTAGTCCATCCATTTTCTGCGTTTATTGTACTTCCTTCTTTTAAAACTAGCCCTTCTGGTAAATAATCAGTAATTTGCTTAGCATATCCATTTAAATTACCTTCATTATATATACGAATGGTATATAGGACTGTATCTCCTGTTTTTATGTATAATGGTTTTTTAGTATGTTGTTTGATTGCTGTAGTTACACTACCGTCTTGCATATGGCTTATATCTACAACCGGTTCTCTAGATGGGTCTACTACATTGTTATTTATTTTTGTAATAAATTTTCTTAAGGCTAAGTCAAAGACTGGTGTGTAATCAATTGGTGCTTCTAGTACATAAGCTTCTTTATTTCTTACTACTTCCGCTACTGGTTGGTCAATTTTTAAAGTTTCTACTGTAGAACCTGCTACTGACCAGTATGTAATTTGGGTAGTATATTCTGTTACATTTACGTTGAATTTTGCATTGGTAATATTGGCTGTTTGTGGTACTAGAAGGTAAAATTCTGTACCTAGTATTTCAGACAATCCTTTGTTTAATATATTACCTTGTGCATCTGCATAATTGTAATTGATAGAAGTTACTCCATCTGCTGCTAATAAATTTCCTACTAATTTAGCATCTGATTTTGTTAATGTATTTATTTTATATGGACCAATTAGATAATTGCTACCTATGGTTTCTGTCTTTACATTCTTAGCTGTTAACTGGAATTTAGCAGTGTCGTCTACTACTGGTGCCTTTGCTGCATTAGCTTTTCCCATTCTTACAAAATAATTAAATAAAGTTATTGTATCGTCATTTCTTTGGTCGCCATCTGCTCTAAACTTATCTCCTAATGGCATATAGTCACTATCTGTGGTCTCTTTTATCCATAATGAGAATAAATCTGTGGTTTCTATATGATACACATCGCTATTCGTAAAATACCATACTGCTAATTGCTGTGCTATATCTATTTCATCGTCAGATATTTTACTGTTTTGGATACCTGCATTTAATAGAAGATTTTTTCTATATTCTGCTGCTAACTCCGTTTGTTCTGTCGTGGCATTTCTACTTGGTGCTGGTACATAACTATGCTCTAATACCCAGACTAAAGAATTATAGTTTTCTCCACTTGGTAAAACGTCTTTATAAGGACTTGGAATATTGACTAAGTCTTTTAAATTAAAGTATTCTGTATAATTACGTTGTGTTACACTTCCATCTCCCATAGAAGTACTAGAACCAAAGCCTGGTCCTCCTTTTAAACAGTAAATTGCTCTATCTTTATTAGCTACTGTTCCTGCTTGATAATAGGATGCTATTTTCCATAAGATTTTTTCTGATCCATTTAATCCTGTTTTATAAGAATAACCAGAACTACGAAATGCTTCTAATCCTAACTTTAGACCTCCATTTGGGTCTGTTGTTGCATAGGAAGCATTCCCACTACTTAATATTCCTAATGTAGAAATGGTAGCAATGGCTATGGCGATAAATGATTTTTTCAAATTCTTCAACTTCATTATTTTCCCCATCCTTTTATTTCAATCTCCTTTTATTTATCTATTTCCCCTATCTATATTTTAAATGCATTTGACAAGGAAGTCAATAACATTATTTGGTAGTTTTTTGACATGTCTTCTTTTACTTTCTAGGCCTTTACGGAAATAGGTTTTCTCAATTTTCTTGTATTTATTACGTTTCCATTACAATTATATTACATTTTCGTTACAAAATCAATGTTTTCACTCATTTTTCCTAGAAATCTTAGGGTTTTAGCCTATTTGTATGATTGTGTTTCTTATATTTAGAATGCTTTTTATCGTTTTGACTTCTTGGAAGTATGGTAATATCCATAGAAAGCAATCAGGAATTAGATAAATTGAGCGCTTTGGAATTAATGGAATGCAATAAACTTGATTTTTTATGTACAACTAAAATATAAAGTAAAGGGATAAAACTATTAATGTAACAAAATCCATTTGTTAATAGAAAGTTAATGGAACTACAGAAAAATTATATACAATTACGAAACAATATAAAGAGATATAAAAAGAAAATTTTGACAAAATGCAGATGCTTTAGTAAAAAACTTTAATATTTTTAAGCATATTATTCATGTTAAGTTTGTGTTAAGTTCATTTTAGAAAAAATTATAATCTATGGAAATAGTAAAAACATTACATTTTCATTTTTATCCCAAAAACATACAAAAAACAAGAAAGTGTTGTTATTTCAACATTTTCTCGTTTTTCCTTGGAGGGGTAGTCTTGTAGACTATCTCCTGTAATCCTAGTTAACACTATTTTTAAAGGTATTGTAATAACTTTTTTTATACATTTTTTATACATTTAATTTTAATTTTATATAATATACTATAACACACATACAGTTAGGAAAAATCCCAAATCATATATTAAAAATAATATAAATCCCATAAACACCACCTCTCTCTCATAGCAAAAGCGATGTTATAAAGTGGCAACACACATTGCTTGTCCAATTTCTTATATCTAATATTATAATTTATACAATTATTTGTAATATAAAAAAGGAATAAATGAAGAAACCATCTATTCCTTTTATTTATATATTAAACAAATTTAATTAAAAGTCAATGTGTACAAAGTTAATGAAGCACATAATATTCTAGTATTTTATATGTATGCTGTAATAATTTATTATAGTAGTATTTGTTTGTTGTTTTTTCTTATTACTTTTCCTATGATACTTTTTTATAAGAAAATTTACTATTTTTTCAATAATTGTCCCTAT
>CATZDQ010000095.1 GCA_958417695.1 uncultured Clostridiaceae bacterium
CTTATAAAGGAATTCTTATATTTATAATAATAATTCATTATATCTTTACTTAGTTTTTCAAATTCTATAGGATCTAACTTTCTTAAATTATATTCCATATTATTCCTTCTTTACTATTTTAAATTACATACTTTATTATATAACTTTATTAGATATTCTACGGACATATCTATAATTGGTTCATACATAAAAGAATTTATATGTATATTTTCAGAAGTCATTATCAGAACTTCTTCTAATATAGCTTTAATTTCTTTTCCATCTGGAATACTAAAATTCATATTATTCATTAATTCTCTAGTTTGATTCTGTTCTATATTATCTGTTATATTTTTATCGTTAATTTTATTTATCATATAAATTTCAGCTTTCAATCTTATTGCTATCGATAATACAATTTTATTTTCTAATAATACTTCATTTAGTGTTCCTTCAATTATTATATTATTTGCAATTTCAAAAATTAAATCAATCACTTTTTTATTAGTATCAATGGTTATTGATTGTTTAGAAATATTCCAATAATTTGAAAATACATTAATCAAATCTGATGTATAAATATTTTCTGTTTCCTTTATTTTATCTTTTATTGTTCTTTTATAATGTAAAAGATTTGTTAAAAGTTTATAATCATTATTGTTATCTCCTTGCATATATTTAATGATATTTCTTATAAATGGTATTGATGATATAAAGATTTTAGAATCATTTATTTTTGATTTCCAAGTTAGAAATACATTTTTCGTGTATTGCCCCTCTTTTAATACAACTTCATTTTCATGCTTTATAGCAAAAAATTTATTATTATTTAGATTCAATCTAGATGCTACACTTCTATAAAAATCAAAATTATGTGTTAAAATTATTAATTTAAATGGTGAAACGTTAATAATATCATTTAAATATTCTATTATTGCATATTTATTTTTATAATCAAAAGAATCTGCTATATCATCTAAAATTACTAAATACTCTTTGTTTTCTAGTTCTCTTGCTTTTAACTCATATAAGATATTTAATATATATAATGCTTTTTTTCACCATTGCTTAAGCATTCTTCCAATTGCTCTCTATTTATTTCCCTTTCCTCTGTTTCAGTTTTGTAAACAAATTTCAAAATTAATGCATCTTCTTTTAGAATTACATCCTCTTGATTAACTACTTTTACTTTAAAAGGTACATTAAATCTATCATTGAAAATATTGGTTACCTCTTCCCATAAAGTACTTTGCTCTTTTGCCTCTTTTATTATTGATTTTAACTTTTTCTTATTATCATTATATAAGTTCACTATTATATTGTATTTATCTATATTTTTTGCAAAATAATTTATCCATACTATTCTTTTAAGTCTATCATAATCTTTTAATAATGGTATTAATTTTTGATTTTTATATAACAAGTCTTTAAATTTCCTTAATCCTACCTTTTTATCTAATGTTGTCTCAATAATTTTAAAATTCCTTTTTATATCTTCATCACTTAAAATTTTATCTTCCACTTCTTGTATTTTATTTTCAAATTGTTTTTCATTTAAGACTGTTTCATTTTCTAAAACTATTTTATGATTTGCTTGAAAAAAACTATTATCTCTTAATGATTTCAATGTAATTGCTGCTCTAGTGTTATCAAATATTCCTGGTTTATATAGCTCTGATGACTCCAATATTTCATTATACTTTTTCATATAATCACTAAGTGCATCTGCAACGACTTTTTGTGATAAAGCTTTTTGTATGTCTTCATTAATCAATTCTTTATAAACAATATTATTTAATATATCAATTTCTTCAAATTTATATTCATTTTTTATTCTCTCTAAAACTTCGCAAAAATCTTCTTTTTTATCTCCATTGAAAACATTAATAATTTCTCTTTCTATTTCGTTAAGATTACTTATACCAGATATTTTTTTTATTTCTTTTAAAAATATGTCTTTATTTTTGCTTATATCATTCCAAATCTCATCATATTCTTTTTTCAAATTCTTACTAGCCAATAATTTACTCTTATTAATTGATTCATACCCTTCTACATATGCTTGAATTACTAAAACATCATTTTTATTTATTTCATTTCCATCTATCTTTATATTTCTTATAGTTTTATTGTTAGGGTCAATTCTATCCCTTGTTTCTCTTTCATTTTCAATATCTAAAAATGTATTGGCAAAAGAGGTTTTCATTGTTCCATTAGAGGCATATATTAAACAAGCATTAATATCTTCTTTCACATCTGTTTTCTTATTTATTTTAATAAATTCAATATTTTCTTTTAGTTTATTTATTCCATAACAATTTTCTAATTCTAATTCTAATTTTTCCATTTTCTCTTTTCATATATTTTATATATTTAAAATATCTTCATCTATGATTTCTATTTTTGCTCCTTTTTCATTTAATTCCAGTGCCTTTGCTTGTTTACCACCAATTTTTCCAAATTTCCAAGCTTCGCTTCCTACACTACCAACAATTAAATAATCTAGCTTTGACGATACTCCTGATTTTTCTATTCCTCCTAAAGCTTGTATCTTTTTAGAAATCTCTGATTTATTTGCAGTTTCAAATTCACCAGTCAAGCAAAATGTCTTTCCTTTAAAATCCATATCATTTTCATTGTTTGATTGGGGATTAATTATGCTTTCAAATACTTCTAAAATATAGTTACCTTCTTCCTGTGTTAAAATTCCATCTTCTAAGACTTTATTTACTTCTAATAAGACTTTATCATATGGGTATACATCCTTTAAATAATCGTTTTCTTTTAACCAAATTTTTAAATTTTCTATTTCTTTCTGATTTATTTTTTGATTACATATAATACCATCTAATATTCCATTTAATATCTGTAAAGCTAAGGTAGATTCACTATACATTTTAGATGTTGCTATACTAGTAACTAATGATTCTAATTCAATTTTTTCATAATCAGTAATGATGTTATCTTCTAAAATTGAATCTAATTTAGTTATAATTTTATTGAATAATGAATATTGTTTATATATCCTATTTTCTTCTACCCACAATTTCATTTTTTTAATTTCTTTATCATCTATTATTCCATCATAGTTAATTCCTCGGATTAGCCCATATAATGAATTGATATTTGTTTCTAATTTCGAATCTAAATTGTTAGATATTTTGCATTCATAATCAAACTTTTCAGACTGTCCAATATCATAATTTTCATTTAAATATTCAAATATCTCTTGCGTTGCATTAGCATCTTCTAAAGCATTATGATGTTTATTTAAGATAATTTTTAAATATTCGCATACGTTATTTAAACTATAACTTTCTAATTTCAAAACATTTCTAGAAATATTAAGTGTACAATAATAGTTTATTTTAGGTACATCTATATCATATCTTTCTAATGACTTAGCAATCACATTTAAGTCATATATAACATTATGCCCCACTACAACATTTTTTTCAAAAAGCTGATAAATTTCTTTCCAATATTCCTTAAAATTTGGTGAATCCTTAACATCAGAATAACATAAGCCTGTTATTTCGCTATTATTCACATCAAATCTATCTTCTGGATTTATTAAAGAATATATTTTATCTATTACTTTATTATCCTTTACTATTATAATTCCTATAGAACATATAGAATTTCCTCTTGTATTTGGATTTTCTATATCAATACATATATAATCTTTTATCATATTTCATTTCTCCTTTTCAACTATACTACATTACTTTCCATATTCGACTCTTCTATAAATTCCTCTTTATTTATCTCATACCTTACAATTCCAATATATCCCCCTTTTGATATGCTAGTAGCAGTATAATGTATATTTAATATTTGCTTATACCAATTTGAAAGGACATCTTGATAATATACGATAATATTCATTTCATACGGTTGTTCTGAGCTTTTTAAAGAAAAAAATCTATTTATCTCTATATTATCTTCTTTCTCTAAAACTTCTAGAGAGTTATTTCCAAATATTCTATATGTTAAATTATTTATTAAAGAAGATTTAAAGTCAATCTTAATATTTTTTATATTATTAAGTCCTATATTTTTAATTGATATATTCAGATTATATGAATTTCCATTTTCACAATTCGTAATTATGAATTCATCCATATCTCTGTTTCCTTTATTCTCTGTATCTATCGTATACTTCAAAATTGGCATATTTTGTACACGTAGATTTTCTTTATCTCTTTTAATGTTATCTTCGTTATTCTTTTTTATCTGTAATATAGTTACAATTACAAGTACTACTGCACTTATTACTGCTGAAATGATTCCTGCTGAATAGTTAGCCAAAAAAGATAGCCAGTTTTGCGAATCAACATTTATACTCCAACCTAAATATGTTGGTACATTATATCGATCTAAATAATAAATTGCCATTGGTACCATTGAAACAAAAAATAACAATATGTATAAACTTTTTTCTAAATCATCTTTGCATTTTTTATAATTTACATAGCAAAAACAGAATATTGCTCCTAGTATTATAATAACTGTTAATATATTTACTACCATATTATTCTCCTTAATTATATCGTTTATATTTCTATATATAATATCTTACAACTTCTTTAAGATTTCTATCGAAATCTGTCTTTTATTATCAAAAAACAAAATAACTATGTAATTAAAATCACATCATTATTTTGCTTTTCATTCGTTTATTATACTATTTTCGTATCTTCTTTTTTATTCATATCTATATTCTTCTTCATCCTCAGCAGCCATTAATAATTCTCTCTCATTATCATTTTCATCAATTCCATATTCTAAATAATTTCCTGTACATTTCTTAAGTTCTCTTCTTAGTTCGTCATCGCATGCATATATGTATAATCCGTTAACTCCTCGAGTCATAAGAACTCTTACCTCATGCCTAAGTAATTCTTCTCCAAACTTTTGTAAAGTTCCATCAGATAATGTTCTATTTCTAGTAGCTTTTTCATTGCAACTTTCGCTTGGATCAAAAACAATATGTCCATTCCTATATTTCACAGATGGACCAAGAATTACACCTGCATAATTTAAATCAAATCCTTGAATTGTATATGTTGAACCAATTTCATTAATTGTCTGAGGTTGCTCTGCCCATGCAAGATTTTTTATACTTCTTTTCTGGTTTCTATTTAAATCCTTTTCTAATTCTCTATTCCATGGTTTGTGCCAATTACCTATTTTTACTTCCCAATATTTATCTGGGCAGTTTTCGTGATTATCTTTATATGGCCAATCATAAGTTGCAATTATTCTTGATAGTCTCGATTCATCCTTTAAAGCTTTATTTTTTATTTCCTTATCTAGCATTTTAGGATTATCAAATATTTTTATATCATAATCTCCTAGATTATTAGGCATATTTTTTATTAATTTTTCTTTAGTAAATGAATTAATCCAGTCAATTACTTCTTCATTAGCGTTCATTCTAAGTTGATTTTCAAGTTTAATATAATTATCATTCTTTGAAGATTCATTTCTATATTCTTCTATCTTTTCATATTCCAAGTACTGTTCTGTTGTTAAAATCTGATTTTCATCAAACATTACAACAACTACTTTAGCTCTATCTATAATATCTTTTAACTGATTTTTTCCTCTATAAGATTGTTTTCCTTGTGTTAATAATAAATGTGCTTCATCAACAAAAACAACATCTACTGGATTATCAATTGAGTGTTTATTTATAAAAGGAGTTGGTTTATCCACAACTTGTCCATATTTATCAGTAATTCCCAATTTATCAAAAATTTGCTTATATACTGTAATTTGTTCATCATGATTTACTAATAAAAAACAATTTGATGTTTCATATTGTAAATCACTTGAATTATCATTCTTTGCATCTTCATACCTGCAAAATAATTCATAGAATGTGCTGCTATTTAACACTGTTTTCCCTGTTCCAGTTTCTCCTTCAACAAAAATTAATTGACCTCTCTTATTATTTCTTAATGCATTACCTATTTTTTCTAAAATCTTTTCTTTAGCCTTTTGTTGTTCCTCTGTAAGTTTATGCAATGGAGATGCTTTAAAAATAGCAGAATCTTTAATAGAACTTTCTAAAGGAAATATCTCTTTATTATCTTTTCTAAGCTTTTTCCAAACTTTTGCAAATATAACATCAAGTTCTTCGACTGGATAGTAATACTTTTGTGGATTGTCTCTTCCATTATGTACTTTAACTATATTTTCAACACTCGTTAAATAATGAATTAGCTTTGTTTCTATATCCATTGTCAAAGATTTATTAAAATGTTCATGTCCTATTACATATAAGTTAGCTTTTCCATCTAACAAATTATGTTGCCATTCATCTTCTTTTTTCATTTTGTTATAATGTTGCTTTGTTCTTTGAACAATATCGTTTGATTCACCAACATATACTTCATACTGGTTTTTATTTTTCCAATTATGAATATATACTACAGGAAATTTCATTACAATATTTTTAATTTTATCATCATCTAACTTAAAAATCTCCTGTTCAAACAAACTTAAAGAATCTATATTATCTTGAATCTTTTTAATAATTGGTTCTGCTACTTTCATAATTTTATTCCCCTACATTTCTATTTCTACTTTTATAATACCTTTTATAATTTATTATATTTTGTGCTTACTCCTTTTGATTTTTCTACCGGATATTTTTTCTTTGTCTTATCTAGTTTCTTTAATATTATTT
>CATZDQ010000096.1 GCA_958417695.1 uncultured Clostridiaceae bacterium
AAAGGATGGGAGAAAAGGATATTAAGGATATAAAAGAATATATAAGAGAAGCTTTAAACTCACCAGAGAAATTATGGGAAGAAGAATATCGAAAACTCACTGATTATGAAAAAATGGTGCTGGCAATTATCGTATTCTTCGGTGTAAAAGTACCATTAAAGTATGTAGAAGAACAATTTCATGAAATTATAAGAATAGAGAAAATACAAGTATTAGATGCAGAAACTTTTGAAAAGGCAGTGCATGTATTAAGTAATGCATTTATAAAGATTACGTTTAATAAGGAAAAAGAAAAAGAACTAGAAGTTTGTAAACATAGTGTAGCAGATTATATTATTCATAAAGTACAGAAAAATGAAATTTTAATAGATAGGTATATAAAGAGTGCAAAATACGCAGAGGTATTACATTATATTAATTTAATTTCATATAAAGATATAAATATTGAGGAAAAACTAGCTCAAAAAGTAGAAAAAGATATGAAAAACATAAAAGGATTTTTCTATAATACGAAAGAAATTTTGATAGATATACTAAAGAATAGAATGAATCCTAAAAGAGAGAAAATATTAAAAAAGATGATTCTTGATAATATATATTTTGAAGGTGCAAGTTATATCCTTGAAATATTGGAAGAGCCAAAAGACCCTTTATATTCTTTTGCAAAAGATGTATTTAAAGAATTTGTGATAGAAGGGAGTTTAGATGATTTCGCTTATGGAATACGTACGGTTTCAGAGTTCGAAATATTTTTTAATCAATGTTTAAATATATTAGATTATAAGAAAAATAGTGAAGTTATGTTAATGTTCTTGAGTGAAATAGAAGAGTTCTTGCAAGAAGTAGTATCCAGAGATGTAGAAGATGCGATAAAAGAGATAAGTATAGAATATATAGCAGAAGAAATAATAGATGGAAAGAATTTGAAAGATATTATAAAGGAATATATTGAGGCAACTGTAACAGATGAAATGCCAAGTTTAAAAAAATTATATAGTAAAAAAGTATACCAAGGAATTTTAGATTCTTTGTATAAATACTGTGATATCGAAGTGGATGAAAAATTATTAGAAGCAGAAATTGAAATAGTAAAGGCAAATAGGAAAGCCAAAAAGAAAGAAGATAGAAAAACAATTCTATTTGATAATCATGAATTAGTGGACCAAGAGCAAATAGACTTAATTGAAGCAAAATTTGAAAAAGGAATACGAGAGAAATCGGAAACAAAAAAAGAAAAAGAAAGCTATTATGAATTAATAAGAAGAGAAGATAGGATGGAAGCGATAAACAAATGGTGGATAAATAGCTTTTATGTTGAAAGCGATTCCACGGAATTTAGAAATTTAGCTTTTTATCAAGAATTTAAAACAAAGAAGAAAAAAATAGATGATTCCATTAGTGGGTTAGGAAAGCAATTTATTCAGTATATGTTACATGAAAGAAATAAAGTATCAAAAGAAGCAGAAGAATTATTGGGAAAAATAGCCTACGAGAACTTGAAAAAAGCCAATTATGCTATCTCTAAAAAAGACATTAAAAAGTATCAAAAAGAGAAACCAAAGGAAATACAAGAATTATTAACAGCAGAAATCATTATACAAAAATATGGAGAATATGTTTTCTTAAATTCTTATATATATTTATTTTTAGGCGTTCAAGAAATTATAAAATATAAGTATAATTTATTAGAATGTATTTTTGAATGGAATAAGAAAATAGAAGATATAGAAGAATATTTACAGCACTACGTACAAAAAATGCTACAGATATATGCTGCCTTAGATACCGAAAACTTTAATAAATTTTATTTATTAATCGCTTTAAAAGCTTTTCTTAATGAGATAGAAATGAAATACGAAAAAATTGGAAAAAGGAAAGCTGCAAAGGGAATGATGGATTTTATTAATATAATCCTAAAATTAGATAGAAGTTTTAATATAGAATCTTTTAATATAACAAGAAATATCTATTTACCTTTTATAGAATTTGTTACAGGAACTGATATGGGGTGGGATTTTCAAAAGTTTGATTTTAATGTTTATCAAGAGGAATTATTTGCTGAATTTTATAGCAAAAAAGAAAAATGTTATATATTAGATATTCAAGAAATGATGAAAGATAAAATTTGGAAAAAAAGGTTAGAAGCAATAGGTGTTTTTGATTATCTTTATGATATTTATCAAGAATGTAAAAATACAGTGAGTTTACTTCATGAAGATATGAATATAAATGCATATGGTATGGCAGAAAACAAAATAAGATTAAAATACTTAGCTTAATCTAAGGACTGCTAACAGGCGTATTAGAAATCATAAATGAAAGGAAATGAAAGTGAAAAAATCGTTTGAGCCTATTATAAACAAGGATTCCAAAATATTAATATTAGGTAGCTTACCAAGTGACAAATCCATAATGGCAAATGAATATTATGCGAATAAAACAAACCATTTTTGGAGAATCCTTATTTCCATATTTAATGGTACACAAGGGGATATAGAAACATATGCTAATAAAATACAATTTATATTAAAAAATCATATTGCATTGTGGGATACCTATAAGCAAGCCAATAGAAAAGGTAGTGAAGATAAAAATATTGTAAATGGTGAATTTAATGATTTGAAATGGCTTTTGGCAGAATATCCGAATATAGAAATTATATTATTAAATGGAAAAGCTGCTCAAAAAGCATTTGAAAAATATATAAAAAAGGAAAGTTTACAATGTGTTTATCAATATGTTCCATCATCCAGTAGTTTGAATGCAAGTTATAGTTTGCATGAAAAGGTGGCATGTTGGAAAAAAGCACTTACTATAGAAGAAAAATAGAAAATTTACATAAAGAAAAAATGGCATGTTAGATAAGTGAATAGCAGAAGGGCGAAAATAATTGATTTTTATGGTAAACTATAGTATAATTAATGCGCTTAGAGTGTAGTTAAAATGTGTAAGGGCTGTAACAAAAACTTTTGTACAGGAGGGAATATATGAAAGATATTATTGATTTTTTGCCATCAGAATATTCTTGGTGGCTACTAAATGAGGACAACGAATTACATCGGCTAAATGAAACGGAACCGACGGTCGAAAATGTGAGAATTCTGTTCAAATGTGAATCTTGTGACGATAGCGAACTGAATTTACATGTTTTAAAGGTCTCGGAACTAAAAGTGCATAGTGACGGCGACTATGATGCATGTTGCCCCTATAATGAAGAACTTGAAGAATATGAGGCATTCATACAGGAAGATGAGGTTCCTACAATACTTATGGACATATTCCACTCAGTGACATTCAAGAAGAACTACGAGGAGGAATAAGTATCAAGTAATGATTTTGCCCTGCACATAATAGTTTTAGTAACTAAGCAAAGATGTAATCAAGATTTAGCGATTACGTCTTTATATTTGTATAGAAAAAGAGGTTTGAACGTTAAATAAATTGTCATTACTGTTTTATATTTCTAACCACTCTAATAATGGTTGTAAATACTTTTTATCGGTCCAATCACATTTTTGACCTACTGCACACATTAATGCTTTTTGCCAAGGTTCGTAAGTTTGGGGGTCCTGCTTTGCAACGACTTTTTGCAACATTTTACAAAGTGTCTTATCTTTAAATGACATTTTCTCTTCATCCCATGCTCCACGACCATAATAACAAGGAATATCTTTTATATCCTTGTTTAAATTATGTTCACGGATTTGCTTAAAAGCATTTTCTTCATAAGGGGATGCCCCAACACAAAATATTCCTACTTTTTTCTCTTTAATAATAGCATAATTTTTTTTCAAAAATGACAAACCAGAAATCCCAGAAGCATATATTCCACCTGCCAATAGAATACAGTCATATAGCTTCACTTTACTAATGTCTGCTTTACTTGTAACTATACTATCAAATTTTGTTTCCTCTATTAACCAATCTACATATTTTTTAGTTGCTCCATATTTGGATTCATATAAAATAATTCCTTTTTTCATGATTTATCTCACTTTCAATTTAATTTGATAATAAATAATTTACTATCCTTTATTATCAGAAACTCTTAAAATTACCTTTTTAGTATTCTACTTTATTTCTATATTAAAATAGGGAAGTTTTATGTATTTTTTCTTGACCAATAAGGACTCACAACAGCATAGTAGAAAAAGGAAGTATCCACAGTGCCATATAATGCCTTTAAATTTTGTATCTCTTTTTCAAGCTTTGCTAAAATAGCCTCATGAGAAGAGGATAAATCAATGGTATAATCTTTTAAACGAAGATAGTTAGGATTTGTTTCTTGTGTATAACACATTTTATATTTTCCATCACGTAACATACGAATGGAGATACCATAAAATTTTCTAACAGAGGGAAAAAAAGCACTGATACATAAAGAATAAGGATTTTTCGTACCACCTTCCCAAACAGAAAAACCAATTTTGCTAGCAAGTCTACAAATAGAATTGGTTAAGCTTTCGAAATTTTTTTCTAATTGTATTTTATCATCTTCTAGGTATTTTCCAGTAGGATATTTGTTATCAAAAGCATCTAAGTGCATTTTATAATTTCCGGTGATAGTTGCAACATTACCATAGGGATGACCGAAATGATAGGAAATTCTTCCTGTTTTTAAGTTCCAAAATTTATGCATAGCATGGTCAGTTACAATATTTCGGCTCTTTAGTTCATCTGCAAATTTTTTATGATAAATTCTTTCGTATTCATCCATAGCTCTTGTTTGCCAAAAAGTATTGTAGAGGGGGGAATAAAAAGATTTAATCCAATCCCACATAAAATTTCTACTTTCAACATTGGGAGCTTCTTGGTGACATTCTGCACATAATAGCACAAAATTACTAGGTTCATCTTTTCCACCAAGAGCATCAGGAATAATATGACAGCGTTGTAAATTTCTTTCACAACCACATCTCCAACAAACTTTATCTGCCTCAGCCCAATCGAAGTTAGAACCACATTCATCTATATATTGAATCCAATAATCAATAATTTCTTTTTCTTTTGTCTTAATGGGTTTACGTTTGTTTGGCATAATAACCTCCTTTTTTTAAAATTATATAACAATAATTGGAAAAAGAATAGTTATAAAATGAAAAAATGTCATAAAAAATCGATATTGTATAATGATTTTTTGAAAAAGATAAAATAGAATGCACATATGAGAGAAAAAAAGGAGAAGATTATGGAAAATATAAACTATCATAAAAAATGAAGAAAAACTATAGAAAGTTTTCCAAATAATAGAAAATATACTTCCAATATATAGAAAAATGTGATATAAAAGAGAAAAAGTAAGCACTAAAAAATGTAATAAAAAAAGCAAAATAGGAGGAAATTTTTATGAAATATACCTTTTTTGATGTAGAAACCGCAAATAATAAACAAAGTAGTATTTGTTCAATAGGATATATTGTATTAGAAAATAATCAAATTATAGAAGAAGGTTACCACCTTGTAAAACCAGAACCTTTTTATATGGATTACTTTAATACCCAAATCCATGGAATTACAAAAGAAATGGTTGAAAAGGAACCCACCTTTGATGTCGTTTGGGAGAAAATAAAACCACACTTTAATGATACCACATTGGTAGCGCACTTTGCTCAATTTGATACCAGGTGTTTACGAGATGTTTTAGATGCCTATCATATAGAATACCCAAATGCACAATATACTTGTACTTATACATTAGCTAGAAGAGGTGTAAAAGGTTTATTTAATTACAAATTGGATACTTTAGCTCAATATTATGGTATACAATTTAGCCACCATAATGCATTAGAAGATACGAAAGCTTGTTATGAAGTAATGATGAATGTGTTAAAAGATAATCATTTAGAGGATATAGAAGAACTACACAAGTTGTTAAAAGTCCAAAAGGGAGTGATTAAGCCTAATGGAGAATGGAAAGGAACCAAATCTTTATGTTTGAACCATAAGGATAATAGAATAGACATTGCTAGTATACAACCAACAGTTGAAGTAATTGATGAAAATAATACGTTTTTTAAAAAAGAAGTAGTATTTACAGGAACTTTAGAAAAAATGCCTAGAAAACAAGCTATGCAAATGGTAGTTAATGTAGGAGGCTATCCAAGTGATAAAATTAGTAATGGAACCGATTATTTAGTAATTGGAAAATCAGATTTTATAGACTTTACAAATGGGAAAAAGACCAATAAATTAAAAAAAGCAGAGGAACTTATAGATGAGGGACAAGCTTTAGAGATTATAGACGAAATTGATTTTTATAGGATGATAGGGGAAATGGTTACGTTATAAAAGAGGAATGCTAGTACTTAATTATGTGCTAGCTTTTTTCAATGCTAGAAAATTAAAAAAAGTAGATAAAATTTAAAATATGACAACTATTGTCACTAAAATTTGATATACTATGTATAGAATTCTATAAAGGAGGAAATATGGAAGAAAATTATAAAATTTTAAGTTTAGAAAATATAGGTAAGGAACATGTCTGTTGTGCAATCAGTGATAAAAAACATCAAGCAGGTGTTCAAACTAAAAAGGAATGGCTAAAACAAAGAATAAAAGAAGGACATACTTTTAAAAAGTTAGACGTAAATGCTAAAGTATTTATAGAATATGCTCCTTTAGAAACAGCTTGGGTGCC
>CATZDQ010000097.1 GCA_958417695.1 uncultured Clostridiaceae bacterium
CCTGTAGGAGCACATAAAACAGGCTTTTTGCCATGTCTTTTATATAATTCCATAATGGTCTTAATAATAGTCGTTTTTCCAGTACCAGGCCCTCCAGTTATAATACACACATTATGCTCATTCATACACTGGATAACTTCCCTTTGTTTCTCTGATAAATCTATATCTGATTCTTTTTCTATATTTTTTAATTCTTTATCCATATGTTCTATATATTTCATATTATTGGCTTTACTTAAAATAGAAAGTCTCGTCGCAATATTTTCTTCTGCCTGATAAAATGGTGTTAAATAAATCCAAGTTGCTTCCCCAGCATTACTATCAATTCTTACTTCTTCCACAATTTGATTTTTCACTTTCATCTCTATCAAATTTTCTTCAATCTCTTCTTCAGAGACTTTTAGTAAATCCACACAATAGGTAATTAAATTTTCCTTTAACACACAGCAATGCCCATTCACTGTTGCACATAAAATAGCATGTTTAATCCCACTTTTAATACGTTTCTCAAAATTGTAAGGCAATCCTAACTCCATAGCCATCTGGTCAATCTTCTTAAAGTCCACATGATTAGCTACATCTACTAGTACATAGGGATTGTTTTGTATTTCTTCAACTGCATGACTTCCTAAAGTCTTATACACATTTTTAGCATTTTGAACACCAATACCAAACTTCTCTAAAAATCCTACAATCTGCCATAGTTCCCAATTTTCTACAAAACTTTCCGCAATCTGAATTGCCTTTTCATGGTGAATCCCTTTAATACAGGTCAGCTTCTCTGGTTCAAATTTCAAAACCGAAATTGTCTCCTCCTTAAAAGTATCCACAATCTTCTTAGCGGTAGCAGGACCCACACCCTTAATCGTACCATTTGCTAAATATCTCTCCAAAGCCCCTAACGACTCCGGCATCAATTTTTCAAAAGTATCCACTTTAAATTGCTCACCATAATCCTGATGTGTCACCATCTTACCAGTCAAATGTAAAGTATCTCCCACATTAATAAAAGGAAGATAACCCACAATAATCAGTTCTGCATCCTGCATCTCAAACGTAGCCACTGTATAGCTATTTATTTCATTTTGATAAATAATCTCTTTTACTTCACCCTTAATCTCCAAAAAAAGTCCTCTTTTCTAAACAATCGTTCCTTCTAACATCATTTCCATTCTATCAGAAAAAAGACTAATTTGCAACTGTCCATCTGGACATGGTCCCAATGGACAGTTTTGTCCACGGGGACACTTCTGGTTAGTTATTTTTGATACTGTCTATGACTTCTTTACATTCCTTCCAATTCATTACTTTTAAACAATCATAGTCTTTACCTAATTTGTTAACAATAGTTGCTGTTTCATCTGTAGAGTCTAAATCTGTTAAAACTATGTTTTTTATATTTTCTTCTTTTCCATAAATTACTCTAAATAGTAAAGAACGCATAAATCCTTCTATTTTATTTTCTTGGTTTTTTACTGCAATAATTAAATAGATACCTTCTGCTTTTAGATTGGTATATGTATATATGTTTAAAATTGTTTTTATAATTTCTAATAATCCATATAAGGCTAATGTCCATAAAATAGCATTTAAAATAAATTCTCCCATATTTTTTTGCCTCCTACTACATCATATGATTTTTTTCTTATTTTGGTGAACTAAAAGGGACGGGGTAGTTTTGTTTCAAACAAAACTACCCCGTCCCTTTTTTCCTAATTTTAATTTTTTTATACTTTTATGATTTTTCTTTTATCTTCTTAGCATGGCTCCTTGTTTTTCTAAAGTTGTAATAATTTTTTCTAATACTTGGTTAATTTCTTCATCTGTTAGGGTTCTATCTTGTGCCCCTAGTTCTAAAGAATAAGCAATGCTTTTTTTGTCCTCTTCAATACCAGTCCCTGTATATACATCAAATACTTGGCTTCCTAGAAGTAGTGAACCTGCTGCTTTTTTGATTGCTTTTGCTATTTGTTCTGCCGTTACTTGTTTTTCTACTATAAAAGCTAGGTCTTTCTTAACACTTGGATATTTAGATATTTCTTTGTATTTCATTTTTCCTACTTTTTTATCTAATAATTTATCTAGGTCTATTTCTAAAACATATACCGCTTCTTTTAGTTTAGCTGGATGTACTCTTCCCATAACACCTACTATATCATTGTTAACATTAATCATAGCACTTTGTCCTGGATGTAATTCTTCTGGAATTTGTTCACTTACCTGTAAACTATATCTACCTGCATAACCTAAGAAATCTAATAGTTCTTCAGCTATACCTTTTAACACATAAAAATCTACTGTTTTATTTTCTCCCATTGCTTGGTAAAATTCACCAGTCATTAAACATGCAATTTTATTGATTTCTCCATATTCTTCACCTTTTTTATAAAAGGCTTTTCCTATTTCAAAAATAGATACATCTTTATTGTTGCGTGCTTTATTGTACTCATAGATTTTTACTAAAGATGGTAATATACTGTGTCTTAGGGTATTTCTTTCCTCTGTCATAGGGTCAGATAGTTTTACTAGTTCTGTATCATCTTTTGTAAAGTCTTTGGCTTCTTTATCATTTACTAAAATATAAGAAAGTGTTTCATTTAGTCCTAAATCAATCATTTTATTTCTGATTTGTCTGGTTACTTTATCATAACTTCCTGCTTTTATTGGTAAAGCTGGTAATCTACCTTCTATATTGTTAACCCCATATATACGTCCTACTTCTTCTATTAAATCTTCTGGTATATGAATATCAATTCTTCTTTTTGGAACAGATACATGAATAATTTCACCCTGTACCCCATAAGTAAATCCTAGTCTTCTAAATACATCTAATACGGCTTCTTTTGGTACAATCGTTCCTAACACTTGATTGATTTTTTCAAAAGTAATGGCTATTTTAGTATCTTCTAGTGAAGTGGTATCGTATTTAGCCATACCTCCTACAATCGTTGCTTTTGCATAATTTTCTAATAAATGGCAAGACCTTTCAATAGCCATATATGTTCTATTTGGGTCCAAACCCTTTTCAAAACGACTACTTGCTTCGCTTCTTAAAATACTTTTAGCAGTCTTTCTGATTTTTACAGGGTCAAATATAGCCGATTCAATGATAATATTTTTGGTATTCTCCGTAATTTCTGTATCTAAGCCACCCATAACACCAGCTAAACCGATAGCCTTATTTCCATCAGAAATCACTATATCTTCTGTAGATAATTTTCTTTGAATATTATCTAATGTGGTTAATTCTTCTGCTTCATTGGCCATTCTGACTTCTAATTTTCCATGTAATTTATCCGCATCATAATAGTGAAGTGGTTGCCCTGTTTCTAACATAACATAGTTACTAATATCTACCACATTGTTAATTGGTCTAATACCAGAAGCTATTAATCGATTTTTTATAAATTCTGGGCTATCTGTAATTACCACATTTTCTACTTTCTTGGCTAAGAAAATAGAACAGTTTGGCGTATTTACCTCTACTTTAAAATTTTCTTCTATATTGTCTTTGTTTTCTGTATGCTCGAGCTTTATTGGTCTAACAGGTTTATCATAAATAGCTGCTATTTCATGTGCCATCCCCAATATACTTAATAAATCACCACGATTTGCTGTCAAATCAAAATCGATTACTTGGTCATCCATTTGCATAAAAGCAATAGGGTCTTCTCCTACTTTAGCCTCTATTGGTAATTCATGAATTCCTGCTTTATCTTCTGGTTTCAAAAATTTACTTTCTAGCCCTAATTCTGCAATAGAACAAAGCATACCATTGGATTCGGTGCCTCTAATAACCCCTTTTTTAATTTTCACATCACCTGGTAACTGCGCACCTGGTAAAGCAACAATTACTTTTAAACCTTTTCTCACATTTGGTGCACCACAGACAATCTGTAATACTTCCTCTCCTACATTTACTTTACAAACATGTAAGTGGTCAGAGTCAGGATGAGCCTCACACTCTAATACTTCTCCGATTACTAAACCAGTTGCTTGTATAAGCGCTTCAGCACTATCATATTCATTTCCTACATTAGTCATATCCTCTGCTAAACATTTAACATCTACATCTACATCTATATCCACATAGTCTTTTACAAAATTTACACTCAATTTCATTTTCTTCTTTCCTTTCTAAACAAATGGGGACGGACTTTTTTGGTTTAGTCCATTCTATCAAATTGTTTTAAAAATCTAATATCATTTTGATATAATAAACGAATATCTGGAATTCCATATTTAAACATAGCTAATCTATCTAACCCTGTTCCAAAGGCAAATCCTGTATATTTTTCTGGGTCATAACCATTCATTTTTAAAACATTTGGATGTACCATTCCAGATCCTAGAATTTCTATCCATCCAGTTTGTTTACATAGATTACATCCTTTTCCACCACATTTGAAGCAACTAACGTCAACTTCATAGGATGGTTCTGTAAATGGGAAGTAACTTGGTCTAAATCTTAATGTGGAGTTTTCTCCTAGCATTTTCTTTACAAATACTTCTAGGGTTCCTTTTAAATCGGCTAAAGATATATTTTCATCAATAACCAAACCTTCTACTTGGCCGAATTGGTGAGAGTGTGTAGCATCATCATCTCTTCTATAGGTTTTTCCTGGACAGATAACACGGATTGGCGTTTTTTCTGTATTTTCCATCATCGTTCTTGCTTGTACGGATGAAGTCTGGGTACGTAGCAAATATTCTGTTGTTATATAGAAGCTGTCTTGCATATCTCTTGCTGGATGTCCTTTAGGTAGATTTAATCTCTCAAAACAGTATTCATCTGTTTCTAATTCTGGTCCAGTGACTACATCATATCCCATAGATACAAATAGGTCTTCCACTTCTTCAATAATACGGTTAATCGGATGCTTGCTTCCCCTTTTTACTTTGGTAGCTGGTAAAGTAATATCTATGGTCTCTTTTTGTAATTTTTCTTTTAATTCTGCTTTTTCAAAAGCTTCTTCTTTTTTAGCAATAGCTCCTTCTAGTTCGTCACGTACGACATTTACTAAACTTCCAATGACAGGTCTTTCCTCTGCTGATAAGGCTCCCATTCCTCTTAAGACAGCTGTTAGCTCACCTTTTTTTCCTAAATATTTCACGCGTACATCATTTAATTGTTTAACATCTGTCACTTGTGCAATTTCTTCCATCGCCCTTGTCTGGATTTCTGCAATTTCCTCTTTCATTTTTACCTCCTTATATTTCCATATGGTTATGTTTTTAAATAGCCTATTTTTTTTTTCAAAAAGAACCATTCTTCCTATTATTTTAGGACGAATGGTTCTTAATTTTTCCGTGGTACCACCTAATTTTATTAATGACTTTTTCATTAACCTCATGATATCTTTAACGCAGACTTACGCTACTTTCTACTGATACTTCAAAAATAGTCCTCAAAAGTGAAATTTCTATAACCTAAGGTAGATTGGCTTTCAGCGGCTCACCCTTCTCTCTTTTATACCTTTTTTAAAGTTATATACTTTGCTTTTTCCTAGGATTTTTCTATCTATGTTTATTATATTAACACAATTATCTAAAATTTACAAGTATTTCCCCATTAAATTTTTAAGGAGGAGGAATCTATTAGATTCTTCCTCCCTCTTAGTATTGCAATTTCAGGAAAATTTAAAACAACTCTTGAGAAACTAATTCTCTTAAGTTTATGGAAACATGTCTTATGCAATCTGTTTTATCCTCTGGCGTAAAAATTGACCAGCATCGTTCCATCAAATTTTTACGACTATGGTAATTTACTACCTGAAAAAGTCTAACTTTCATTTTGCCATTTTCCATTCTTTCTTTGTACAAAAGATAATATCCTTTTTTGAGATATACTCTTTCGCCGCATAACTTTTCTTTTAAGGAACGATACACTTCAATTCTATCTGATTTTTCTAGATACAGTCTTTTATCTTTTTCATGAATTTCTGATAAATCAGCAAAACCAGCTTTATACACAAATTTCCAGTCAAATGAACACGCGCCTCTATAGGACCTTACTCTTAATCCCATCTTTAAAAGTTTCTCTTTTCTGCCTTCTATTTTGGTATATAAAACCATTTCCTTGTGTCTTTGTAAGAAATGAATAATGTCTTTTTCACTATCCTGCTCGTCGAAAATTTCTTTAAAATATTGCGAATGTTTATTTAAAGATTTTCGAAGATATGCTACATTTTCTTTCACAATCGTTATCCTTTCAGAAGGATGTTTCTCTTCGACATTTTTCAAACTTTCTGAAAAAATATAAACCTTGTTTCCGAAAAATGTATTATTTCCTAATAGATTTCTTAAAGACTCCAATTCTAAAATTGATGCATCTAGTAATATTTCCTCATCTTGTAAAAAATATTCCTTTATGCAGGCTTGTATCCGCTTTTCTTTCTGTTCCTTATTCATTTTCTGCCCTCCATTGTCTTTTTTATTGGTTTTTTCTACAAAAATATTTCGTTCTCATAGAATGAAAATAAACCCATGTTTTACATTATACTATCTTTTTACATAATACGCAAGTTTTTCATTTTTTCTGGTTACAACTTAACACAAAAATGATATTAGTTTT
>CATZDQ010000098.1 GCA_958417695.1 uncultured Clostridiaceae bacterium
GCCAATAAACCATCTGATACATACGTTACAGGTAGTACTTGGCCACCTAGCATCGTTTTCATATCTTGTAAATATTTTTTACCATTCCACTGTGTAAAGCAAATTTCTTCCGCTCCTTTTTTATAAAAGGTAATTTGACTAATCTGATTATCCTTATTGAAGCTAGTCCTTGTTGTTAAATAATCTTCTCCTTTATGATAACTTTCTGTTATAGTTAGTGCACTGCCTTGATAAGAATATAATTTCACATAATAATTGCTATTAAATTGATTCTCTTTGGCTTTTTGAGAAAGAGAAAATAGGATAAAAGTCCTTCTACCAACTAGTAATGCATACCCTAGTATAATAATGAGTAATATGCATTTTAAAATCTTCATTTTATGGCTATATTTCTTAATATACTTTACTTCCCTGTTATCTCTTTTATTTGTATTTGTGGTCAATTCTTTTTGCATATTTTCTAAAGTTTTTTTACATTCTTCACATACTTTTAAATGTTCTTCAATGAAATGATTCGTTTCCTCATTGGTCAATTTTTCAATGTAACTTGGTAATAAATCTTGAATAATTTTACATTCCCTATTTTCCTGCATATCCATCTACCTCCTTTAACTGATTCTTTCCTCGATAAAATGTAACCCTTGCCCAGTTTTCTGTCTGATTCAAAATACTACCTATCTCTTTAAAACTCAATTCTCCAGTAATTCTCAAATACAATACTTCTCGTGTTTTCTCATCTAGCTTTTGCATTTTTTTATATAACGAAACTTTTTCATCCTTTAAAATAATCTGCTCTTCCATGGTCGTGCCCCATTTTATCGTTAATAATTCCTCTTCTTGTACATTTACCACCCTTTTATTTTTTCTACATTGGTCATACCATAGATGTTTAGCAATCTGACATAACCATACCGACATTTTACAATCCCCTTTGTAGGTATCTATTTTCTTAACTGCCTTATAGAAAGTTTCTTGTGTTAATTCTTCAGAGATATCATTATTATGCGTTAGACAGAATAAATACTTATTAACTGTTTCGAAATATTGTTCATAAATTTGTGCCATATCCTGCATAACTTTTATCCTCCTTTAGTAATAAGACGTCTTAAAATCTATTTCGTTACAATTTAAATCATTTTTTTACATTTGTAAAATATCAAATATTAACTACCATTACAAGTATTTCTACTTTTTTACTAGAAAAAAGCATAAATAAAACACACAAAACCATACTTTGTCAATATGCTCTTGTGTGTGTTTCTTATTCATAGTCTTCTAATGTCGCATTTAATTGTTCATCACCTACGACATGAATTCCTTGTTTTAATCGTTCTATATCTGTTTCTGGTAAATACTGCATAACAATAGAAGTCGTCTCTTTTAAAGTCTCATTTCCTTGTTCATCCAAATAATAAATCGCTATATATCCATTATTCTCTTTTATCAAATAATGTTCATTGCAAATTCCTTCTGCATCTTTATATAAAACGATTTCTGTGTTTTCAAAAGAACCTAAATCCCAATCCTTATATTTTTTTATTACATCTTCTCTTTTCTTATTTACCAAGTCTTTCGGTATATCTACCGTTTGTGTTACTGTATGATTACAAGCATTATAATAGGTCTTAAAAATAATCACTGCATTAGGAGAAATCTTTTCTTCACTAGCAGAAGTTGTCACCAATTGTAAATTCTGACTCTCCTGGTTAGCCTGTATGCGTTCTGCTTCCTCTTTTTGAGCCAACTGTTTTTCACTAGTCACTTGATATCTGGAAGTATTTTGATTAATAAGTAATTGCACACCTATGGTGAGTATAATGGCTAGTAAAATAGTTACTACTAATCCTATTCCAAACCACTTCTTCATATACGTCATCCTTTCTTCTTTATGTTTCTTTCTATTAGTATGGATGGAAAAAGTGATTTTTATACCAGATTTATCCTATTTTATTTGTAACTTTTTCATTTACTCGTCCTTTACAACTTATTTGTTGTCCACATCGTAATTTATATAAATTTTCTTCTATATATCTATGCCATTTTCTATTAAAAGTTTTTTCACATCTTTAAAATCATTTGCATTAACTCTTCTTCCCTTTATTCCAATAGCGTTTGCAACTTCTAGTGTTTTATTAGTGTCATCATCATCAATTAATAAGCTTTCTTGTGCAATTAGAGAATATTTTTTCAAAAGCCTTTCAAATATCTTTAGATTAGGCTTTTTTATTCCTTCATATGCAGATATGATAGTTCCATCTGCCATATTAAAGAAATCATATCTACTTAAAAAATACGCATATGTCCTTTTTGCCATATTGGATAATATATAAATTTTATATCCATTTTGTTTTAGTATTTCTCCAATTTTCATAGTTTCTATATTTACATTACATTTACTAAACCAATTAAGCATAAAATTTGTAACTTCATCAAAATTTTTTACATTCACTAACTTTTGTTCTCTTATTATATTTGCAACTTCTATATTATCCATTTTACCTAAATCTAACATTTTCCAAAAGTCAGATTTAAATATATATTCATTAAAGGTTATTGCATCTTTCTCTTCTATAAAAAATTCCTTTACTAAATCTATTGAAGGATTCTGTACTATTACATTACCTAAATCAAAAATAATATTTTTTATCATATCCTATCTAATCCTTTCTTATCATTTAGGTTATTCTTCTTTTTCTGTTATCTTTATTTTATAACAAACTTCCTCTATTTTAAAGCCTTTTTCCTTAATTTCTCCTTTTACTCCATTTTTCGTATTCTTTTGATAAATAACTGTATATTCCATATTCTCTTTGTTTTCTTCAAACCAATCCATTATTTCTTTTATTGCTTTTGCTTTATAATATACTTGCCAGAAATCATTACCTTTACTAATGTCTGGTACAACTGCTATGTAGTCATCTTCATAATAAGGCTTATATGATGTTTTGTATCCTAACTGTCTTGCTACTGCTCCTATTAAATTAGAATGTGGTAGCCCACTTTCTGAATATAACTTCAATTATTCTGCAATGTCTGATGCTAAGCAATAATCTTTTTTAATTGTTACATCTATTTTAGATTGTATCTCTTGAATCTGTTTAGTATTATTTTCTGTTAACATTTTAACATTTTGAATTTCTTTCTCATTGCATTCAATTTGGTCTAGTGCTAATCTCATAAAATCAAAGATATTAGTTGGACTCTCTATAATTGTTCTATACCTTTTCTCTACTTCTATGAAATACTTTCTCATTTGCTTTCCAACATCATTATTCTCTACCATTGATAATTGCTTTGCCATATCAACTGTAATATAATACTCTAAACTTGGCCTCCCTCCAACAGGTTTTTCACAATTTTGTGAAAAACATATAAAGTCACTATTTTCAACAAATTCATATTGTTCTATTCTTTGCTTTATCCAATCTGTAAACTTTCTTTTATTCTTTAAGATAATATGTAACTCTCTTGTATTCACTAATTTTTCTTTTTTCTCATTTTCATAAATTGGTAATAACTCATTTTCTATCATTCTATAACCTGAAACTTTTTCATGCTTTGATTCAGGAACAGACTTCGCAAAATTTTCACTAGCATTTCTACTCTTATAATCCATATTTAAAATCTCCTTTTCCCTTTATTTTTTATACATTCTTTTTAAACTTAATTTAACATTCTAGTTATCTTCATTCCTCCCTTTTTGTTAACTTTTACTGTAATTTCACCATTCAAGTCGGTTCGAAATATTTTACAACCGAATATTCTCTAGTCGTTCAATGACGCCTTGATTAGGATGTCCAAAGGTATTGTTTTCTCCTACTCCTATTAATGCTATTTTGGGTTTTACAGCATTTATAAATTCTTCTATTGAAGATGACTTAGAACCATGGTGTGCTACTTTTAATATGGTTGATTGTAAAATATTTGTATCTTTGTATTTATTTACTATCGCTTTTTCTGCTATCTCTTCAATGTCTCCTGTAAACAACATAGAAAAATTAGGGGACACTAATTTGCACACCAAAGAATTATTATTTATGCTATTCTCACTTATGACATTTTCTGAACTTGGCCATAACACCTCAAAATATAAATCCTTTTCTATATTTATTTTCTCTCCCGCTTCCACGGTATAAACCTTTATCTTTTTTTCCTTAACTATTTTTTTAAATTTATCATAATTTTCGTAAGTCCCAAATTGTTTTCCTATGATGACATTTCTCACTTTTAATTCTTCCATAATGGTTAGTAATCCGACCGCACATGGTCTTCATCAAAATGAGAAGGCAGTATATAATCAATCTGTGCAATACCACGATTCAATAAATATGGTAATAAAATTTGTTTTCCGACGTCAAAGCTTTGTGTATCTTTCGTTCCTCCACCATCTATTAGTAGTGTCTTTCCTGTAGATGTTACTATTAAGCAACTATCCCCTTGTCCTACATCTACAAAGTATATCTTTAGATTCGAAGATAAGTTTGGCATTAAAGTAGAAAATAAAAAGACACCTACTATACCTATTATACATAGTCTTTTTAGATATCGTTTGAAAATAACTACTTTCTTTAAACAGTATGTTTCTATCTTTCTTGTTTTTGTCTTTCTTATTCGTTTATAAATATAACATAAACAAAACAATCCCACAAAATACAAGAATAACAACCACAAAGGTGGTGGTATTATATAACATTTTGAAAAAGGTAATTTAGAAGAAATATCTGCAATTTTCATAAGTATTTGTAGAAAAAAATGTAATGGATAAGCTAATAATTTTGCTATTGGAAAACAAATAAAAGAAAGTAACATCGTTCCTAAACCTAATAATATGGTAATGCCTAATATAGGACTTGCTAATAAATTAGAAATTAAAAAAGTAGCTGAAATGGTTTGAAAGGTTTTAGCCATTATAGGTAAAACCACTACATTAGCAGACAAAGTAACCAATACCATATCTAATAATTTTTCTATTACTTGATGTCTTTTTTGTTCCCAAAAGCTAACCTTTAAAACATCTTGCTCGGCTATCTTTTGTTTACTTTTATACCATTGTTTGAATATAGAAAAAAATACTAAAATACCAACGGTTCCACCATAGGATAATTGTAAACTCGTCGAAAAAATAGTATAAGGATTACTTAAAAGAAGCATACATAGGGGAAAAGCTAGACTAACTAGTATATTAGGTTTTTGAAACCACAGCTTTGCCATTATTATATAAATCGCCATTAAACAAGCTCTTACCACAGAAGGTGTGGCGCCTGTTAATAGAATAAACAAACATAAGAATACGATGGTTATACTATTCATAAGCGTTTTTTTACAACGTAATTTCTGTAAGAAAAAGGTAATTCCCAAAATCAAATAAGATACATGTGCCCCTGATACAGCTAACATATGAGATAAACTACTATCTCTAAAACTTTCTTGTACATCATTACTAATTTGTGCTTTATCTCCTATTAATAATCCTATCAGCATGCCAGCACTTTCTTCTGGTAACATTGCTATTGCTTTCTCTTTCATACTTTTAGCTACCCATCCCATGCTTTGTCCTAACAGATGGCGATTGGTATGTTTTATAAGTTCTACTTTACTTGCAGTTATGGTTCCATACAGCTGTTTTGTTTTTAAATAAAAACGATAATCAAACCCTTGATAATTTCTTTGCCCACTTGGTACACTATAAGTTCCTATCACATAAATTTTATCGCCATCTGAAAAAGAGCTTTCCTTCTCCTTTCCTTTTTTTATTTCTAAAAGCATCTCTTTTCCATTTGCTACACTGGTTTGTTCCATGTTATCTATACATATACGATATACTTCTTTATAAGTTTTATCTTGTTTTTCTCCCACGACTGTTGCCACTATGTTTACTTCTTGTGGCATTGTTTTATACACTTGTGTATAGGCTTTCTCTATATAAGATATATAGAAAAAACCAAATAAGAAAAATACAAAAGTACAAATAAGTTTTCCTTTTGTACAAAAAAGAAGTATATAATGGGCATATTTCTTCTTTTTGTCTCTTATCTTTATAAGACCTATCCTTAAAAAAATAGACAAAAAAAGGACTATACTCATGTGAAAGTATAGCCCCCCAATAATTCCTAATAGCATACTAATACTTGCTATCATCATGTACATATATATGACCCCTTTATATGGCCCCTTTATTTTTAATCCTCATTTTTTTATAAAACACTTCTTGCTGTCTCATATCGTCTTTCATAACTACCTGATAATAAAGTAGAAATCTTTACGCAATAACCTGTTCCTGAAGAAGCATGAATAAAATCTCCATTACCAATATAAATGCCACAATGGCCAATTCCATCCATCGTCTCATAATCTTTAAAGAAT
>CATZDQ010000099.1 GCA_958417695.1 uncultured Clostridiaceae bacterium
TTTACTACCGCTTTTGGTTTCTTCAAAGGTTTATTGTTTACTTTTCAATGTACTTTCATAATATATATGTCTATATATTATGTTTTTTCCTCTTGTCGAGGACAATATTTATTCTAGCATAAGTTTATATCTAATGTCAACACTTTTTTATCATTTTTTCAAAATATTTTTTATAGTTCTTTTTCTTTCGAAAAAGTCAAAATAAAAAAGCATGAAAAGTATATTTTATGCTATTTTTTTGCTTCTCTTCAGAAGCTGTTTCTTATCTTAACACCTTTATATTACTTTGTCAACACTTTTTTATTTTTTTATTTAGTTTTCTTCTAATAATTTTTGAAATTCTTCATCAGCCTTCAATTCCTCAGCAATATATCCTTTGGCACGCTTATCATTTTGTATGGCCAGTAACGCGATTTCCTTATCTGCTCTTAAGCGTTTACTAGCATATTTATAAATCAATCCCTTGTTTTTAACCGCTTGCGTCACTACTTCTTCATCATCACGTAATTTTTCACTGGCATAATACAAGGCCTGCCCATCTTTTTTAACCGCTTCTAATAATACTTGTTTATCATCTTTTAGTTTTTCACTAGAATAGCAAATTACCCAGCCCACATCTTTTACAGCAGCCAATATAACCTCTTTATCTGCCTTTAAGGCATCACTTGCAAATTCCAATGCAATTCCATTATGCTGTACGGCCTGTAAAACTAGTTCCTTATCATTTCTTAATTCTTCACTTACAAACTCCAACAAAGCCGCTGTATCTCTATCTGCCAAAGCTTGCATCAAATATAATTTATCGTTTGCATGTTGTATAATCGTTTCTTGTGTTATTTCCTCCATTTTTTTGCCTCTATTCCATGATTTCTTTTTTAAAGCTTTTTCCATTTTCTAATGGTTCTAGTCCCAAACAATCTAATATGGTTTCTGCAATATCTGCATAAGTATCTCGAATACCTAAATTGATGCCTTTATGAATTTGTTTTCCATAGATTAATATAGGTATATATTCTCTAGAATGGTCTGTACTTGGTGTAGAAGGGTCATTTCCATGGTCAGCTGTTAAAATTAACATATCTGTCTCTTTCATAACTTCCATAATAAAAGGTAATTGTTGGTCAAAGTACTGTAATGCTTCTGCATAACCTTCTATATTATTTCTGTGTCCATATAGCATATCAAAATCCACTAGATTCGTAAAAATCAGACCTTCTGTATCTTTCTTGATTTCTTCTATTGTTTTTGCAATACCATCTGCATTTCCTTCTGTATGAATTGCTCTGGTAATCCCTCTTCCACTAAACAAATCATTAATCTTTCCAATTGCAATGACTTCTTTTGTCTGGCTAATACTATCTAAAATAGTTTTTCCAAACTTCTGTGATTCAAAATCTTTTCTGTGATAAGTTCTTACAAAATCTTGTGCACAGTTTCCTATAAAAGGTCTAGCAATGACACTACCTACATTATACTCGGGCTTATCGACTATTTCTTTTGCAATTTCACAAATTTCATACAGTCTTTCAACTGGTATAACTTCTTCATGTGCTGCAATTTGAAAAACACTATCTGCAGAAGTATATATAATAGGATATCCTGTACGCATATGCTCTTCTCCATATTGTTTTAGTAATTCCGTACCAGAGCCTACTTGATTGCAAAGGACACCTTTTACGCCTGTTTTTTGTATAAATTCCTCTATCAGTTCCTTAGGAAATCCATTAGGGTATGTTTTAAATCCCTCTTTTGTAATATATCCACAAATTTCCCAATGTCCTATAGGGCTATTCTTTCCTACAGATTGCTCTCTTGCCTTTCCATAGGCACCTATCACATGAGATTCCTTTTCAGGAATACCAATTCCATCTATATTATATAACCCCATCTGTTTTAAATGAGGAAGTGCTAATGCTGTATGGTCATAAATACCTTTTAAAGTATGACTTCCTTCATCAGCATATACATTAGCATCTGGTGCTTCTCCTACACCAAAACTATCCAAAACTATCATAATGACTCTATCTATCATTACCTTTTCTCTCCTTTCTGTCTGTTATATGCTATGCAATGTCTCCTATTTTGTGCTTTTTTATTCTACTTTTCTTTCTAACATATATTCATATACCTGTACCGTTTTTACTTGATTATGAAATTTATCTAGTAAGACATTTATCCTAAAATCTTTTCTAGAAATTAATTTAGCTACATATTTGTCTAAATCTAAAAGGACATCTGTAGATAAATCCATTCCTAAAGGTAATGTCTGGTTTAAATTGTCATAAAACATAATGTTCGTATAAAAAATAGCTGGCATCTGTTCTTGTAAATTTACTTTATTGAAACGAATATTTTCTTCTTCTCCTTGTGCTTTTTGGATAGCCATCTTAGGGTCTATGGAAAATATAGAAAATCCCTTTTCTGGTAATTCATCTCCTGCTTGATAAAGGTGCATATCATAAGGTGCTACAACCTTTCCATAGCTTTGTTTTACTAAAGTCATATAATTTCTTATATTTTCTATATAGGTATCTACTGTAGTTTGCTTATGAATATTTAGTAACTTATAGATATCCTTTGGAATCTCTCGATGCTTTTGGTTTTTTAAAACCTTTATCTTTGTCTTATCTTCTACTACATTTCCAAAAATGTCAAATGCCTTTTCTTCCTTATTTTCTTGCATATATTGTTCTTTATAGTTTTCTAGATTTTTTTCAATGGCATTACTATCTTTTTTCCATAATCTAGCTTTTTGTAATTTTTCTACATCTTCTAATACTTGTGCTAAAACATATACCCCATCACATTCATTTTGCGACATTGCTCTTCTTTGTGTATCATCCATCTTTTTTCCGAAATCTTCTATGTCTTCTGTATAATCAAATACTTTTTGGATTTTTGTTTTAGATTTTTCTTGCTCTTCTTCTGCTCCATCTACGAGTAGAGCTACTTCATCTTTATTGGTATATTTCCAAAATTCAAAAATACTTTTCTTATGACTTTCTATTTCATTAATATATAAAGTCGCATTCTGAATCTTTCTAGCCAAATTTTCTTTCTTATTCTCTAATGCTTTCAAATCCATTTTTACATTTTTAAAAGCTTCTTGTTTTTGCTTCACTTGTCCACAGATTTTTAGAAGGTCCTCAATTGTATAAGTATCTTTTACCATTAATATGCTTTCTTCTATTAAAATTTCTTCTGTTTGGCTTTCTTCTTTTAAATGTTTATCCTCTAAGACTTCTTTTATTTTTTCTTCTTTAGACTTTTTCATGCCTTTCGTATTTTTAGATTGAAAATAATATTTCACTCTTCCAAAAAAGGTCTTCTTACACTCTAAAAAAGTAACAATCTGTCGTTCTTTAGAAAGATATTCTTCATTTTGTTTTTGCACCGTCTTTTTTAAAAGTTCTAAAGACTCTGTTTCAAAAATGTATTGGTCACAAAGCTGTTCATATTCTTTTCTTTTACGATTTACTTCTTTCGTAATCCAGGCTGGTAAAGCTTCATACGTAATATCTTGCATTGTATAGCCTATATGAAATGCTAAACCACCTTTTTCATGAATATTAACTTCAAAATGATATTCTTGTTCATCATAGGTCTGCATAATAAATAATGCTTTAACTAACTTGTACCATTCTTGTGCTTCTGCTTTGTTATTTAAAACCACCTTATAAAGACTCTTCATCTTATCATAAATCACTGCTTGTCCTGTAATCTGAATACTTAGATTTCCTTGTTTATCTTCTACTTCATAAATCATGGGCCAATCTTGTGTAAATAGCCATAGATAATTTTCTAAATCCGCTATTTCTGATTTTTTTAAATAAGTATTGGTATATTCTGCATGACTAATTGGCACATAAATATATTGTTTTTTTCTAGATTTATGTGCCTCTATTTTCTTTTTCAACAAATAAAAAAGACTTTCTGTCCTTGTTTCATTAGTTGGAAATAACATAAAATAGGTATCGGTTTCCTCTGCATAATATATTTGCCATATAAAATTTTCCTTATATCTTACTTCAAAAGGAATCTGTTCTTGCATTTCTTGTTGTTCTTGCTCTATTTGTTTTAATTTATCCAAATCTAATTCCTGTAGCATATGTAAAAAAGTAGTATATTGTTCTAAATTTTGTGTATCCTTTAATTCTATATATTGTACTAATGGACTTGCTAATTGATACTTTTCTTTTAAGTCATCCAAACGGTCCTTTGGTGTTAGTAAAATTTGAATATCCTTGACATCCACATAACGATATACTTTATAACTAGTATCATCATAATTTTTCATTGGCCTAAAAGAAAGTGGTTCTACTTCTTTTAGATATTTGGGTATTTTTTCTAAATTTAATCCTATATATTGTAACTTTTCTTGTATCATTTGGTCATTTTCATTTGTACGTTTCGCCAATTTTGCTTCCTCCTCATTGTGTTTTTTACAGTATATCATATTTTCTATTTAGTGCCAATAGAAGATGTTATTTTATCTTATTTTTTATTTATTTTTGGATAAATCAAATAAAACTAAAAAGGACGGGATAGTTTTGCTAAACAAAACTACCCCGTCCCTTCTAGTTTACTTATAGTTCTTTACTTCTTCTTGTATTTTTTGAATAAATTCAGATACAGGCATAGAACCTATGTCGCCTTCACTTCTAGCTCTAACACCAACTGTACCGGCTTCTTTTTCTTTTTCTCCTATGACTAACATATAAGGTACTTTTTCCATTTGTCCCTCACGTATTTTATAACCAATTTTCTCATTTCTATCATCAAGTTCTACTCTCATTCCCGCTTGTCTCATTTGGTCTACCACTTGTTTTGCATATTCTTGTTGTGCATCGGTTATCGTCATGACTTTAACTTGTACAGGGGATAACCAAGTTGGAAATGCGCCTGCATAATGTTCTATTAATATTCCTATAAATCTTTCAATACTTCCAAAGATAACTCTATGAAGCATAACTGGTCTATGTTTTTCTCCATCTTCACCTATATAGGTTAAATCAAATCTTTCTGGCATTTGGAAGTCTAACTGTATAGTTCCACATTGCCACTGTCTTCCTAGACAGTCTTTTATATGGAAATCAATTTTTGGTCCATAAAAAGCACCGTCTCCTTCATTTAGTGCATATGGTATATTTTCATCTTCTAAGGCTTTCTTTAATGCGCTTTCTGCCATTTGCCAATCTTCATCTGAGCCCATAGAATTATCTGGTCTTGTAGATAGTTCTAATGTATAAGAAAATCCAAATAAACTATATACTTGATTGATTAGATGAATTAGGTTAACAATTTCACTTTCTATTTGCTCTGGTAAGCAGAAGATATGGGCATCATCTTGTGTAAAGCAACGTACTCTAAATAATCCATTTAATTCTCCTGATTTTTCATGTCTATGTACTAGACCTAGTTCTCCTGCTCTAATTGGTAAATCTTTGTAAGAATGCATTTGGCTTTTATATACTAACATACCACCTGGACAATTCATTGGTTTAATACCATAATCTACTTTATCAATTTTCGTAGTATACATATTTTCTTTATAATGATCCCAATGTCCTGATCTATGCCATAATTCTTCATTTAGAATAATTGGTGTTTTAATTTCTACATAGCCATTTTGAACATGTATTTTTCTCCAAAAGTCTTCTAATATATTTCTTAATACCATTCCTTTTGGTAAGAAAAATGGAAAGCCTGGTCCTTCTGGTGTAATCATGAACAATTCTAATTCTTTTCCTAATTTTTTATGGTCTCTTTTTTTTGCTTCTTCTATCATGTCTAAATAAGCTTGTAAATCACTTGCTTTTGGATAAGAGATACCATAAATTCTTTGTAACATTTTATTATGCTCGTCTCCTCTCCAATAAGCACCTGATGAAGATAACAGTTTGATGGCTTTTACTTTACCAGTACTCATTAAATGTGGTCCTGCACATAAATCTACAAAATCGCCTTGTTCATAAAAAGAAATTTCTTCTCCTTCTGGTAGTTCTTCAATTAGTTCTACTTTATAAGATTCTTCTCTTTTTTGCATAAATTGTATTGCTTCTTCTCTTGGCATGGTAAATTTTTCAATAGCTAAATCTTCTTTGATAATTTTTTTCATTTCTGCTTCGATGGCTTCCAACATTTCTGGCGTAAAAGGTACTACTGTATCAAAGTCATAATAAAACCCATTTTCAATAGAAGGGCCGATGGTTAATTTGATTTCTGGGTATAATAAAAAAGCAAAATATATTTTCCTTTTTAACATCTAATAGGAAAGAGTGACT
>CATZDQ010000100.1 GCA_958417695.1 uncultured Clostridiaceae bacterium
TGATATCTTCTTCAATATCCGCAATTAGTTGCTTTCTATTTTTTTCTGTTTGACCATGTCTTATTACATATAATCTCAATATAAAATTACTCCTCTTTTAATCTATCTTTAACCAATCTCTTTTATTAAATAGTTCTCTAAAATTTTCTTCATAATAATGGGGGTATTTTGCTCATAAATAGCTATCTGTGTTTTATTTTCTTTTCCTTGTTCTTGGCATATTGGGAAGTCGGAAATTCCCTTTATGATAGAACATTCTACATGATTTAATTTGCATATATAAGCAACTGCTGCACTTTCACAATCTGCAATATCAATATGATTTTCCTGTAATTCTTCAAAATCTTTCCACATAACTACTGCTTTATCTAAAGTACCTATACTTATTTCTTCTAAAGAAGCCTCTTTTAAATTTACAACAAACCTCTGTTTAATCAATGGTTCAATTTCTTTTACTGTACAATCACATTGAACCGCTATAGTAGGCATTAAGATATCCAAAATCTTATATTGTCTGTTTATTCCTGCGCAAGTCCCTATAACCACTATTTTATTTAGCTTAAATTTATCTATCATGTATTGCGCAGCACCACTACTATTTACCTTTCTATAACCACTTTGATAAAATACTACTTCTTTATTATACATTTTAATACTTATATAATTTCCAAATGGATAGGATATTAAGTCATTCTTATCTATCTCTAATAACTCTATTATAGTATTCCATTCTTCTTGTGTTGCAATAGCTACCCCTATCATTATATTCCTCCTAAATTAAAATTCTTTATAATTACATCTAAACATTTCCAAATATCCATATTTATTACTTACTATAGTAATCATACTATCATTATGCATTTCATTATAGCATATAGTACAAATGTTTGCAATACATTTCCAATTTTTATATATTTTTTATTGTTTTTTATTGTTCTTTTCGAATAGCTTGTACCATATATTATTAAAAGGTAGCCATTTGTCATCGTAATATTCTACAGTTTGGAATATTACTACCTTTTATAAAATGCATAGAAAGGAGATTACATGTCAAAAGAAGATGAATCCGATTTTTCCAGTCTCTATTGTCCTTATGAAGATATCTTACCTTTTCTTAAAAATCATACTGATGTAGAAATCAGAAGCTTAGTACCTTTATGGTATTTAGTTGGTCCCCAAATTTTCTATGACCGGGACACATTGGCAGAAAAAGAAATGGTTAATGCTATTTATACGGACCTTTTTGGAAAATATCTTTTAAACAAACTCTGTGAATTGAAGATAGAATATTCCTATATTCTTCTTCATTCTCGTTTTTCCTTTTCTCTAGCAGAACAAGGAAGATTTTTGAAGATAAGATTGTATTACCTGCTAAAGCACCTATTATTCTAATACCTGAAGATAGCATCTATTTTGGTATTATCCCTTTAGACAACAGGGATTTATGTACATCCATATTACATCTTTATCTGTTCACTTTCTTAAATAAGAACTTCTAAGTACATGTCTAAAAAGTGTTATTATTTCATATAAAATGGATAATAACGCTTTATCTTTTTTAAAAAATTGGTAATTTTTACATTCTTAGCACAACTTGTATATATAATAAAAATAGGTAGTTTTTGTTTTTTACATAAACTGGTATTTTGGTTTATGTACTACCTTCGTAACTATTCACTAGTTGTAAAGCGAAAGGAGACATTCTATGTCAAAATCTAAAGCTCCACCACCGTACTACTGTCCTTATGAAGAGGTCTTGCACCATATGCAACAAAGAAAGTCTAAGAGGCTTTCTGTTTGGAAATCCTATGGAAAACAGGTCTTGTCAACACATACTTCAAAAGAAGATATCTATTTTGTTAATGAGATATTTTGTGTAGATTCCATTGGACTAGTCTTGCTAAGACAGTTAGAAAAAGGATATATTCGGCATTTAATTTTAACCCCTGTTATCTTTTCTTCTAACTTACAGTTAGCCAAAAAATTTAGGCAAGTTTTTCTACAGTATAAATGTAGATTGTTTTTTGAGCACGATAGTGAATACCTAACCTTTGGTTATAAAACCGGTAATACACTACATATCTATGTTTACATTGTAGACTATTTCAAAGGAGAAAATATCGATGAGTGATGCTTATTGTCCTTATGAGGACATATCCAAAAGTCTTAAAGGAAGTCCCTATGAAGAATTAATTCCTCTTTGGGAAAAGATAGGACCTCGCGTCTTGTATTCCAATGTAAAAAAGGCTTCCGACAGTCCTAATGATGTGTTTTTTAGTGACCCTCTTGGTGTCTCTATTTTAAAGAGATTGGAAAAACTTCCGTCCAATCCTATTATTATACAATACTATGTATCCTATAATGAAGATTGGCAAAATACAGATATTGAGAATCAAATTCGGAATAATTTGATGTCCCCTATCTGTACAGGCGGTTCATGTTATTTTGGCTTATTACGCCAAGATGAAAAGGAAAGTCGTCTGATTTTATACTTACTTCAATAATTGTATAAACCAGAGGGGCAGTCTTACAAGACTGCCCTCTTTCCTTTTTAATCTTTTATAGTTCTTAATTTGGTAATTGATTTATAGAAACATTAATATTTGCCATCTTAGCCTGTTTGCACAAATCTTTTGTAGCAATGGTATATAATTTTCCATCTTTTATAAAATGTGTCCCACATTGTCTAAATTCAAAATCCACTCTTTTTTTAATACATTGCTCTCTAATGGCTAACACCCAATCATATTGTAATGGTCTTGCTTGATAATCTGATTCTCCACCAACTACTACTAATTCTATTCCCTCTAAATAAGGTTCTATATAGATAGCTTCTAATAAAGGCTGTGCTGTAATGCATTTGTGTTTTATTGGTAACTCTTTAAAAATAGACAATTTATTATCTGCATTCTTTTGGTTTTCAATTGTACAACCTACAGTAACATTCTCATAACCATCTGCCCAATCTTCTGGTATACATTTTAAAAATCTATCTATTCTTTTGGTTAGAAATAGAAACTGTAAATCTGACCTTTCTTTTATCATTTTCCAACACTCTTCTCTCCAATCATCCGCTTCTTCTAATAAAAAGTCACTAGAAAAACAAACATATACTAAGCCAGCTTTTATTTTATAATTTCCATTTTTTAGTTTTTCTATTGGTTTGTAAAAATCTTTTGTCTTTACAATTTGACTTGTATCTACATTTCTTTTAAAGTCTCCTTTATGGATGTAACAATGTAAACATCCTTCACTACATTTTTTACATCCACGCCAAGGATTCCACATAGCCATACTTTATATTCTCCTCTCTTCTTACTGTGTCTTTCCTAATTTTTATTTTTATCTAAAAAATCTTGTTTGGTTATCTTATAAACCTCTGCACTATATACTTTTCCATCTTTTTGATAAGTCTGCTCTTGTCTACCTATATATTGCATTCCTACCTTCTTCATTACCTTTCCAGAAGCTAAATTTTCAGAAAAATGGTCTGCTATAACTTCTTTTACCTCTAACTTCATAAATGCAAAATGTAAAGCTGCTTGCAAAGCTTCTGTCATATACCCTTTATTCCAAAATTCTTCTGCTAACATATAAGCAAAACTACAGTTTTCATCCTTTTCATCGAATCTCAATAATTCTATAATACCAATTAATTCATTTGTTTGTTTTAAAGCAATGACCCATTTATAATACTTATTAGATGCATATTTTTCTATAGAATTTCTGACATAGTCAATAGTTTGCTCCATCTTCTCATGTGTACTCCATAACATATATTTAGGTATTTGGTAACTACTACTTAAACGAGCATAATATAAGGGGATATCTTCAAAGGTTAATTTTCTAAGATACAACCTGTTTGTTTCTATTCTTTCTATTGGAAGTAATTGCATATAGCCTCCTCTTGATAAACATTTTAAATTTTCTTTCGAGTTAAAATAGCTCCGACAATTAATCCTATCAAGATAATCGGTGCTGTTCTGACAAATAGCCATTCAAGTGAATGAAAAGCAACTCCTAAAACAGCTTTTTCAGGATTACAATAATCCCAACTTAAATAAGGGCTATTTAATAAGTTCAAAGATATAAAAATTGCTAGGATGATAACACATAATAAAATAAATAACCAATGAATTACTTTTCTTCTAGCATTTTTCTTTCGAGATAGTTGTAAATTTATTATCTCTAATTTTTCAGAAATCACTTTCAAATCATTGGCTTTAGACTCAGAAATATTTTCTCCAAGCAACGTACTTACTGGTGTTTCCAGAACCTCTGATATTGAAATTAACATTTCAGAATCAGGAACTGACAATCCTTGTTCCCATTTAGAAATTGTTTGTCTTACAACATTTAGCTTGATAGCAAGCTCTTCTTGTGATAGTCCTTTTGATTTTCTTATTGTTTTAATGTTTTCTTTTAACATTTTAGAACAACTCCTTTCTTTACTAACACTAGTATATAAAGAATAGTTCGTTGCTACAAGCAATGCTTATTAACATTCCCTATTTATACCAATCAATCCTACTTAAAATCGTGATTAAACACAATAAATTACTACATATATTATACCACACTTTATGAAAGTTTCTATATAATACTTTTGAACGTAAAGACATAAAAATTTATGATAATATGTGTGAACATTTTTCCAAAACACTGAGAATTCTTACAAATCAAACATTTCATTTTTCTTTTATATTTTATTATTTAAAATCCGTATTCGTAAAAGTTTTTTATTATATAAAAGTGACCCTGTAAAATTCTACATGAATTGGGTCACAAATTTATATTGTTTATTCACTTATTTTTTCTAATGTTTCCATATCATTTATTTTATATAAGACATCTTTTCCCGTATGTTGTATTCCAAAACATTCATATAATTGTGTATTCAAATATTCATCTGATTCAATAATATAAATATAATCATAGTTGTTTTCTTTTAATACCTCTTGTAAAGTTTTTTCTTTTATGATTTCTTCTGCATGATAGGATATAGGATATATATAATATCTTACCATTAAATTAATTAATTTCGTTTCTTCTTTCTGACAAATTCCTAATATTTTCTTACCTTCTTTATCCCCTATTTGCTCTAAAATTTTATTTGTTCTTGCTCTTCCTATATTACAATAAAGAATAGTATTTAAATTATATATCCCCGATGTTATGGTGGCATTGGCTATTGAATTAATCGGTGTTATCAGTAAAATCACACTTGTTAATATAACATATGGCAAATTTTTAGTTGTTTTCTTCTCTTTAATAAAATGTAATATTGTAGCTACCACTATATATAAAATTGCTAATAAATAACTAGCTATATATCTATCTATTCCAGCATGCTTTAACATCTCTTTAGACGAAAACTGCGTAATATAAGCAAACTGCAATGCTACTATGTAAAGTACAATTCCCAAAAGAGTACAAATTGTTATATTTTTTATACATACTTTATCTTCTTGATTACTTCTGTAATAAGATAGTAACGCTATTATTATAAAAATGCTAATTAGCCCTATTGTACTTATTTTTACAGGTGTTACAATTTCTGTCGTATTATATAATGTTTCTATTAAACTTCCGTTCGAATCTGCCGCTTCATTATTTTCTTGGTAAGAACCCCATATGGTTGTTTTTATACTTTGTATAACCGCTTCGAATTTACTTGCTGTAGTAACATTTTCTATAGTATTTATAGTATCCGATGCTGGTTGTACTGTTTTTAAATATACACTCCATGACATATATACTATAAACACAATTCCTAAATAAAGAATTAGATTTTTTACTTCTTTTGCATTAAGTATTTCTTTTATTTTTTGCTTATTTTGTTTTTTAGTTAATACTTCTAACACAAAGAAGCAAACCAGTGAAATTCCAGCAAAAATAATTCCTGTTGCTTTTGTTAATGTTAATAATATCAATCCCATTAATATACAAATTTTTTTAAATTTACTATCTTTTTCAAAAAAATAAATATAAGAAAGATAACCTGTTACAATCCCTAGCAAGGCATCTGGATAGGAACTTTCATAAAAAATCATTACGCTAAATACAGCTGGTACACAAACAATGATGGTAGAAATCATAAAATTAACTAACTTTCTGCCATTTGACTTTTCAAATAAAGGAAGAAAAAATGAAATTCCAAGCATCCATGTTGTAAAAATTTCTAT
>CATZDQ010000101.1 GCA_958417695.1 uncultured Clostridiaceae bacterium
CACCAAATGGCGTTTCTAGTTTAAAGGAACGTATGGAAGAAGGAAAACTTCGCTATCAAAATCGACCAGGTACTAGTTTTAATAATCCTCGCACAGATGAAATGATTGCTGCTTCTTATGAAATTGAAAAACAAATTATGCAATATTGTACCATAACACCAGAAGATATAAATGATATTTCTATCACGCCTTATCTAGAAACTCTAAAACAATATTCTATATAGAAACAATCCACAAAGTCATACTACTTTGTGGATTGTTTTTTATTTGTATACCATTTTCAATAATATTAAAAACAAAAACAGGACTTAGAGAATGTTCGAAAAATAAACTACTGCTTTTCCTAAATTTTATCATTATACATATCTTTCTAAAATTTTTTCTAGAAAGTTCCATACTCCTGTTTTTTCAGTTATTCCCTCATAATGATTTGAAATTCTTTTTAATAGTTCCTCTTTTGAAAAATATTTTACTTCTGATACTTCTTCTTGTTGTATGTTTATATCTGAAATGTCTATTGTTTTTGTAATCAAATAACATTCATTATAATGTTTATTGAAAATATCTCCTTGCTCATTTATAGAAGTAGAACCAACTAAATATTTAATATCATCATCATTAATATCAATTCCTAATTCTTCTTTAACTTCTCTAATTAATGCCTGTCTTCCAAATTCTCCTGCCTCCACATGACCACCAACCGTTACATCCCATAAATCTGGCCATAACCTTTTATTCTTGCTTCTTTTTTGCAATAATATATTTCCATTTTCATCTATAATAAAAGCATATACTGCTCTATGCCATAACCCCTTCTTATGACATTCTTTTCTAGTAGCAACTTCTCCAGTAAATTCTCCTAATTCGTTTAGTACATCCAATTTTTCTTCCATAGCATCCTCCTATTTTTCTGCTCTCATACCAATAATAGCTGTATTTCTCCCAGCATTTTGCCTATCTACACGATAAGAATGAAATAAATCACTATGGCAAGCCGTACAAATGCCACAATCGATTATATTCTCTTCTTGTAAACCTAACTGTAATAATAATTCTATATTTAATAAAGTCGTATCTATATAATATTTCTGTTTTCCTTCTTCTATTCTTCCCTTTTCAATAGCCTTATCTAGATATTTACTATTTGAAAAAGCTTGCTCAAAAATAGTCTTAACATCCTCATGTACTTCAAAGTGACATTTTCCTATACGGGGTCCTATACAACAAATTAATTCTTTTGGATTAGTACCATAAGTTTCCTGCATTTTTATAACCGCTTCTCTTGCTATTTTTTGTACAGTTCCTTTCCAGCCAGAGTGAATATCTCCTATAGCATTATGAATAGGGTCATAAAAAAATAGAGGTGTACAATCTGCAAAACGAAGTGAAAAAGAAATCCCCGGTTTATTCGTAATCAATCCATCTATCTTAGTAAAACTCTGCTTTGTATTCTCTACTGGTTCCACCAAAGCACTATGTATTTGTTCTTTTATTCTTACCAAATTTTCTGGCTGAATTTCCAATGCCTCGCAAAGTTCTTTATAATTGCTACCATTATCTACCGTATAATCTTTATAATTACTTTTTAAAGTATAGGCATGTACGATTTTATCTTCATAAGCTAATAATTTATAAAATTGTAAATACGAAATATCTCCTCTGGTCGTAACTTTTACTTTATTATTTTCTAAAATAGACATATGACCTCCTTAATTTTAAACTCTTTTCCATAATAACTGATTATCTTGAACTTCTACAACTAATTTTTCTTCTTCCTTTAAATAGGTTAAATAGGAACGAATTGTACTACCTACTAACACATATTGTGTTACATTCATATGTAAATCATAGTGGTCAAATACCTGCTTTAATATAGTTTCAAAAGTCATTGGCAATTTACAAACTTCCATGATATAGTTTGCAATTTCCATAACCTTAACCCTATTTTTCTCTACTAATGCCTGTATATTTACTTGTGGCTCTGCATGAGAAGGTACAAACCATGTTCCTTCTAAATTATCTATTTTTTCTAAAGACTCTAAGTATGTTTTAATATCATATAGAAAAAACACATGATATTTTTCCATTGTTTCTTGACTTGCCACACTATCTCCTAAAAACCAAACATTATCTTTTGTTCGAATTCCTACCATAGAAAATGTATGGCCATTTAATGGTAACATTTCTAAACCTTCTGGCAATAAATCTGCTGTTAACGGCTCTACATGACTTTTACTTGCTAACAAAAATTTATTTTTCAATTCTTTACATGGATATCCCCCATATAAGAAAGATGGCTCTAAAATAGGATAACGAACAAAAGCCTCATCTATTCCATATGTATAAACTGGGCAAGAAAAATATTCTTGTAGATATTGATTTGCTCCAATATGGTCTGCATGAGAATGGGTATTGATAATCATTTTTAAATTCCACTGGTTTTCTTCTAAAATCCTTCGTACCTTTTTACCAGCTTCTTTATCATTACCACTATCTATGATACACACTTCATTCTCTGTTATTTTATAAATACCAATTCTAGTAGGGCAATCTATATAATATGTATTTTCTCCTAGTCTTTTTAATTCATACATGATGATATCTCCTTGTTTTTACGGTTATTCTAACACATTATTTCTCTCCTGTCTACTTTCTATACTTTTCAAAAAAATTATCTTTCAACTTATCATTATGTAGAAAGTCTCTGTGCCATCAACTAATTTAAGCACTATCTTTATTGCTTTTTTCTCTTTTTCACATTATAGTACAAATATTCGTAATAGTTTTCAAATAAAAATAGTTAATTATACCTTAGAATCCTTATTTAAAGGCATATTTTGAATATTGCAAACATAATTTACTACTATTTTACTACTTTTCAATAAAATTCCAATGATACAGCTTTTAATTGGTAATAACTTATAATTTATCAACCTTCTTGTGAATTAAATTTTTGTATTATTCCTTAATAACACCAAAAGCAGGTGAATTAATAACAATTGCCTCAAATACACCAATAGCAGAGTAACTTGTATCTTTAGATAAGTATAATACATCTCTATCTTCAAGATGTACTTTTTCTCCATCAATTATAAAATCTACATTTGCATTTATAAAATAGAAAACTCTTTCGTTAACAGTTTTTAATAATTCTAATCTACCATTCAATCTGTTTATTGCCAAACTAATATTTTCTGTAGTTTCTTTTGTTAAATAATTATCTGCTGAATGTACATCAGTAATCTTTCTAGTAATTTTTTCTTTTTCTGTTATTTTTTTATACATATTTTCATGCTCCTTTAAAATTTTTATTTACTAATATAAATTATATATTTCTTAATCAGTATTTACTATAGTGTAATCATTTCTAGTGTTAACTATAATTGCTTCTTGATTAGTTAATGTTATAAAATTTAAATTTGGATGTTCTTCTATAATTTCATTAGCTAATTTAGTGTATTTTTCTTTACTATTATAATGAGGTAGTATATAACCATTTATTAAATCCATTCCATTATAATCATTTAGTAAAGGAGCTTCTTTTTTATTATCTAATTTTTCAGCATAATCAATAGAAGGACAAGTAATACAGGCCCCTGCACTTGACCCTATATAAATCCTATTATTTGCAAATTCTGTTAAATCTTGTAATATATCTTTTTTCTTTAATTGTTGCAATAAATAAAAACAATTACCACCTGCAACAAATATTGTATCTATATTATTGTATTTATTTAGTATTCCTTTCTTACTTTCTCTAGAATTTTCAATATCAATAATATTAAAATTCATTTCTTTTAGGTTGTTTCTGCTTTCTTCCATATAGTATCTATTATTATCTAATTCAGAAGCTGTAGGAATGAATCCAATCTTTGCATTTTCTTTTACATATTTTTTCACAATTCTCATATTACTTGATAATAATATTTTCATTTTTAACCCCCTTTTTAAATTACTATTTTTTACTTTTTACATTATACCATACTTTATGAAATCTGCTACATGCTACTTGCTACACTATAAGGGTAATACTATACCTTATAGTTGCGGGGTCAATCGTGGCTTCGCCACTTGCCCCGCAAAATGAAATTTATTTAAAACATATAAGGAATTTACTACTTTTTTACTACTTTTGAAAGTGAAAATATAAGAACTTATGACAAGATATGTGATTATTTTCTAAAAATAAAAGCACCTAAAATGCTTATAAAACTAATATTTAAAAGCATTTAAGAACTTATAAAAAGTTAACGAAAAACAATATACCATTTTTGCATAAAAGTAGAAATTTCCTATAACACAAAAATAAACCTTGAACTTTAAATTCAAAGCTTTATTCTTTTTCAAATTTTGTCGGTAGTGTCGACAAAATTCATTAAAGTTACACAACTTTCATAATACCATTGCAATACACTATTTTAAGTATAAGAGTATATATTTAAATTCGTACATAGTGATTTACCTTTTTCTACTTTTTCTTTTTTAATTTCTATGCAAAATTCCATAATTCTCTACCCATGGAATTTTAACATTTTCAGCTAAATATTTAAAATCTCTCCTTAAATGAATCCAACATTCTGCATGAAATTCTCATATTCCTAAATTATATAACTCTACTTTGTTAACTTTTAAGGCTGACTATTAGCGAGTTATTACTCGTTAAAGAAAATTCTTACTAGGGTAAAAAATAGTCTAGAAATAATTGTATATGCTATCATAGATAACACTTAATATAACTGAAAATCTAAAAAATTAGTAATCAAAAAATAATAATTTAGATATTATGATTTCTTTGTAGTAGAGAAGTTATCAAACTAGTAATATATCAACATTTCTATAAAAATGGATATTCAGATATTGTAAGTCTATTTTTTGTCCTAAATTTTTACAATTTTCTATTGTAGAAAATGTAAAATTATGGTATTATTATAGTATAATAGTTTTACTATTAGATTGAATCTTACTTTCACATTTATGTGTAAGTTTAAGATTGCCTTAAAGTACATGTTGTTTTCAAAAAGGAGAACCTATGAAAAAAATAATTAAACGTTTTATCTCAACTGCTGTATTTTCTGTTTTATGTAGTATGGTTTTGTGTATTCCTTCCCATGCAAATGGAATTATACCAGAATATGAAGAAATCGCTAGTACCAGAGCAACGAGTTATATCAATATTGCAGAAACACGGTCTACAGATACAGCAGAACAGGCTTTTATTCCTGCTAAGGCAGGTACTCTAAAAATTCTAGCAAGTGCTAAATTTTTAGATGGCGGTGGCGGTACATTAACACTACATATTGAAAAGAATGGTAAAGACCATACTTTTTCCATTGATGCTGATGGAGTTGCTAGGAGAATTGGTACCATTGACGTATTGGGAGAAGTAACGTATTTTTGCAGAGTTACAGATTTCAAAGGTCGTTCAGCCGTTATTGCTATAAATGCATACATTGATTAACTTTTATTTTTAGTCACTAATTGACTCATGTACTTTAAGGTGCGGACATAGAATTTGTTTCTCTATGTCCCGAATTATATATAAAAGGGGGAATTTTAATAATGGAAAAAAATAAAAAACATTCTTTAAAAATTACTTTTATTTTAATATCTATACTTGTCGTTTTAAGTATTATCATTTTGCTTTTTGTTCCAACTATACAAGAATATTATCTTTATACACAACTTAAAGAAAAAGAACAAGAACTTTCAGCTTCTTCTAATTTATACTATGAAATCCATTCTCACTATTTAAATAATTCCGCAGATACTACTGACCATACTACTAAAATATGGTATAAAGACGGTATTTATTTAAAAGATAATAATGACCGGTTCTTTCTTATATATGAATAAAAATACAAAGGAATTTATCAGTTATAATACCCATTTAAAAACTATCTCTAAGCAAACCTATGAGCACGAGGCAGTTTATAAATTAACCTTTGATATATCCCCTTTTGGTAATTCTACTAGTTTAGGAGAAAAACTAAAACGAGTACAAGACGTAGAACTTTCAAAAGATACATATGCCAAAACTGGTGAGGATGCCTACTTCTTAAAAGAAACCGGAAAAGAACTTTGGATAAGTTCTTCTACTTTACTACCTCTTCAATATACTTCTTATAACGAAGG
>CATZDQ010000102.1 GCA_958417695.1 uncultured Clostridiaceae bacterium
ACGCCAGTACCTACGGCTACAGCGGCAGCAGGTGTAGATAATTTAATGAGCCAATCTTCAATAGTTTCAAAAGCTTTATTTAATTTACTAATTAATTCAGGTTCTCCCCATGCAAAGCAAAAAGTAGAAAATAAAAAAATAAATAAAATAGAAAAAATAAAAATACTAAAAAAATAAAAAATAGATTTATGCATAATTAGGCCTCCTAATAATTATTTAAAAAAGGGAATTAAATTCAATTTTTGTGGTTTTATAATTTTAGAACCATCGGAAAGAAAACTAAGACAAGTAAAAGTTTCTAGTTCCTGTGTAAAAAAGTGTGTATCAAAAATAAATTCAGATTGAAAATAAGTATTATAAGATTCAGACATGTTAGAACCGTTAGAATGGAAAGAATTAAATAAATAATTGTATTTTGTTTCTTTAGCATTCTCAGAAATGGTATTAGAAATTTTTTTCTTTTCCTCTTTTCCAATTTGTTTTTGGATGCATTCAATGGTATATAAGTCATCTGTACGAAACCATAATTTGTTAACTAAATTTTGAATAATGACTTTTACATTAGAATCTTTTGGAAGAGCATTTAGTAAAGAGGTATAACTTTGTGTAGCAACTATATTTATACATTTAGCTTCTCTACTTTGAGCAAAAAAATCAGCATCATTTGTAGTGACATATTCATGATATTCATCACATATAAAACAAACTGGACGATTAGAGGTAGAAAAACTAGTAAGACGTTCTATTACTTCTGTTTGAAAATCTAACTTTAAATAAGCAGCTATAACTTTAGCTAAGTTTTTATAATGAGCAATATTCATATTTAAAACTACAATTTTACCAGAAGAAATTACTTCAGAGAAACCTAAAAAATTTAAATCTTCTAAACAAGAACAAAAAACATTTTTTACATGATAGTCAGAAATAAAAATATTTGTAATGCGAGTAATTTCCGACTTTAAAATGGAAAGTGTTCGAGCATCTAATTGATGGTATTCTTTTTCGAAAAAAGTAAGCGCAGATAATAATTCATAGGTATCTTGTTTGGAAAAGGTATTTTGTAAAAAAAGTTCGCGTAAAATTTCTAATTTTTCTTGATAATAGTCCGGAAAAGTAATTAGACGATGTAATTCCTCAAAAGTAACATATCCATGGTTATAGAAACGACATAATTTGATAGCTTCTGCTAAGATAATTTCGGCTGTATCCAACCAAAAAGGTTCCGTTTGGTTAGGAGAAAATAATAATAAGATAGTTTTTAATCGATTGGCTAAAACAGATGCTTTTAAATTAGGTTTATGCAAGGGATTATAATGAAATTTTCCAGATAAATCTAAAAGAATGATATCTTCTAATCTATGATATAAGGTTGCGTATTGTAAAACTTGTTTGTAGTAATTACCTTTCACATCTAGAATTAACATACCAATTTTGGAATCTGCATCATTAGCATGATAAGATAATAGTTGTTTTGTAAAAGGATATAAAGCACTGCTGGTCTTGCCAGAGCCAATAGTACCTGTAATCAACATATTTTGATATAAACTTTTTTCTGGAATACTAAGCATATGATGATTCCTATCAAAACCAATTTTTAAAGTTAAACGATTAGAATCCAAAGGTGGAGCATGTATAGCATTTTGCAAATGTTTTTTATGAGAAGAAAGATAATAATTAAAAAATTTTGAACAAATCAAAAAATAACAGATAAAATGAGTGGAAATAGTAGAGACTATGAATATATTTTTGATACAATTCCAAAGAAATGGTTGTTCTACGCAAATGTCAAAGGGGCGAAAACTATAAGGAAATATAAGTGTATTAGCATGAAGGACGGGAGCAAACATAGAGAATAACCAGGTAGAGGAAAGCAAGCTCAAAAACATAGAAACAATAGAACTAAAAAATAATTTTTTAATCATGAAACATCTTCCTTTTTTTATTTAATTTAGAACCTTGTAAATGGTGGAAAAAATATAGTTCAAAAAGACTATAGATGGTATAAAAAGTAATGAAAAAATGAATAATAAGAATAATAAAAAAATAAGACAATAGAGAAGAATTCATAAACAGCTCCTTTTGTGGTGACATAATACAACGAATTTTAAATTTTGTCTATACTTTTTTTGAAAAATATGGTAGAATGACAAAGGTTCTTATAAAAAGACAAAACTTGACAGATATAAGAACTAGCATAATGGAAAGGAAGGAAAGAAATGAATTTTAATAAAGACACGAAAATAGGAGAAATTTTAGAGAAGGCTCCTGAAAAAGCAGAAATATTATTAAATGCAGGAATGCATTGTCTAGGTTGTCCAGCATCACAAGAAGAGACTTTAGAAGAAGCTTGTGATGTACATGGAATAGATGTAGAAGCTCTTGTAGAACAACTAAATGCCTAAAAATAGTAAAATTTTATAAAAAAATCACAAAAAATGCACATTTTTTTATAAAATAGATTGACAAATACAAAAAAAGATAGTAAACTATATAAGCAGTCGCGATTATTGCGACTCTACTTGGGTCATTAGCTCAGGTGGTAGAGCACTTGACTTTTAATCAAGTTGTCCGCGGTTCGAGTCCGCGATGGCTCACCAATTAGCAAGGATTTAGAAAAGCTCTAAATCCTTGGCAAATTTTTATGGCCCCGTGGTCAAGCGGTTAAGACATCGCCCTTTCACGGCGGAGACATGGGTTCGATTCCCGTCGGGGTCACCAATTTTATTTGCCACTTTAGCTCAGATGGTAGAGCAACTGACTTGTAATCAGTAGGTCGCCCGTTCGATTCGGGCAAGTGGCTCCATAACTTAAAACCAGGTTTTCCATAGGATTGCCTGGTTTTTTGTATATTTAAATAGAAATTGACAAAATACTGGAAAAAAAGGTACAATAAAGAAAAAAGGAGATAAGAGATATGTCAAAAGTTGTTATTGTAACAGGTGGATCTAGGGGAATTGGTAAATCAATAGTGGAAACATTAGCCAAAGAAAGATATCAAGTAATTTTAAATTATTATCATTCTGAACAACAGGCAAAGCAAATACAAGAAGAATTAAAACAAAAAGGCTTTCTAATAGAAATCTATCAAGCGGATATTTCTAAGCAGGAAGAAGTTAATCAAATGATAGAAGATATAGAAAAAAAGTATAAGAAAATAGATGTATTAATTAACAATGCTGGAATTGATCAATTTAAATTATTTACAGAAATTACAAAAGAAGATTGGTATACTATGTTAGATACAAACTTAACAGCAGCTTTTTATACTTCTCAAAAAGTAGCTCAGAAAATGATAGCACAAAAGGAAGGCTGTATTATTAATATTTCTTCTATATGGGGAATAACAGGAGCCTCTTGTGAAGTGCACTATTGTGTATCTAAAGCGCGGTTTAGATGGAATGACGAAATCTTTAGCAAAGGAATTAGGACCATCCAATATACGAGTAAATAGTATTGCACCAGGGATTATTCATACTAGAATGAACGAAAGGTTAACGCCTGAAGAGATAGAAATGGTAAAAGCCAATATACCATTAGGAAGAATAGGAGAACCGGAATCTATCGCTAATTGCATAAAATGGCTAATAGAGGATGACTATACAACAGGTCAAGTAATTTCTATTAATGGAGGTTGGTATATATAATGAAGAACAGCTTATCATATATAAGCTGTTCTTTATATTTAATCTGTTACTTTTCTCTTATAATTTCCAGAAATAATTTTAGGGATATAGGTAATTAACTTATAGACCGCTAATCGAATTTTTTTACTCCAAATATAACTTTTTCTTAAACCTTTATGCATTGCCATACCTGTTTCTGGAGTTGCAATTAAAGAAAGTGATGGTTCTTCTAATTCTACTTCAACTTTTTCAATAGGAAAAGCAAAGTTTTGACCAAAACAATTATCCCATTCTCCATTTTCATTTTTAAAACATAGGTTTAAAGATTCATTTTCTCCTAAACCAATTTCACATTGAAAACCAAGATCTGTTTTTTCCATTTTTATATCCTGTGCATTTTCCCAACTTGGTCCAAATCCATAATGTAAATAGACTTCGGTCGAGTTAATTTGAAATAAATAACCGACATAAGAAATCTTTACAGTTGAATTTTGTGTAAGTTTATCTGTATTAAAAAATATATTTTTAACTAATTCCATGAATCTCTCTCCTTAAAATTTTATCTTTTGCAATACCTATTATAGTATTAAAATTTGTAATATTCAAGTGGTTTTTGATATTTTTTATCAAAAAATGGTAAATTTTATTTGGAAGGATTTAAAACTTTACCAATGATAGTAAAATTATCATTCTCAGATAAATCAATATCTGAATAAGCTTTATTATCACAACGCAAAACTAATTTATCTTTACGAATAATAAATCTTCTAATTAATAATTGACCATTTAACTCAAATAGACCAATATCCTTATTATCCAAAAGCGTATTTAATTCTACAAAGCCATAACTACCCTTTAGAAAAAACGGTTCCATAGTATCATCTGGTATTTTTACAGCAATAGAAGCATTTGGAATGTTAGATGGACATTCTATAAAATTATCTAAACAATCTACAGCTAATACTTTATTATAAGAAATATGATTACTCCATTTATATCGTTTATGCTCATCTGTAATTTCTTTATCATAGGCGTACATGAGTGGCTGACAAGGTACATCTAAAGCTTTACAAATACTTCTTAAAGCCTTGTGACTCGGATGTCTTTCGCCTTTTTCAATATGAGACAAATGCCCAATATTTATGCCAGTCTTCTTAGCTACATCTACTTTTGTAATATGTTTTTCTTTTCTGATCTTGGAAATCATACTTCCTAACATAAAATCTACCTCTTTCGCCAATATTTTTAATCATTATATATAAAAAAAGAAAGTTTGTCCATAAATACAAGGAAAAAAACAAAAAAATTAAGAAAAAGGTCAAATAATAGAAAAAAGAATAGATTGTAAAACTAAAAAAAATATGGTAGGATGATAATAGGAAACAAATGACAAACATATAAATAACTATAAAAATATAAACAAAAGAGAGGAAGAAAGATGCCAACATTCAATACAGAAAAGAAAAAGCTACCAAAAAAAATATGGATTCTAAGTGTATTAATTATTATTTTAATGGCCATGTTCTTTTCAATCATATTTGCTTTAATACATATGGGAAATACGAATATTTTACATGGAATACAAATAGAAGGTGTAGATGTTTCTGGATTAAATAGAGAGAAAGCTAAAGAAAAGTTACAACAGTGGTACCAAGATGTCGTTTTAAAAGATATAACTATACAATATAAAGAGTTAAGTGAGACAATTAATGTAGAAACTTTAAATCCGCATATAGAAATAGAAGAAGCTGTAGAAGAAGCTTATGAGATTGGGAGAAAGGGTAACATTGTTCAAAATAATTATAGTATTTTAATGGCTATGTTATGGACTAAAAATGTACCAATCCATATTTCAATAGATGAAGAAATATTAAATAAAAAAATAAAAGAAATAAGTGCAAAATTGCCAGGTGCTATTGTGCAAAGCAATTACTATATTGAAGATACCAATTTAATCATAAAAAAAGGAACTAATGGTATTCAAATTAAAGAACAGGAATTGCAACAAAAAATAAAAGAACAGTTAACAAAGTCAGAAAAAAATATAGTTGTTCCAGTGGAAAGTGCTAGCCCAAAAGCTATTAATATAGAGAAAATTCATAATGAAATTTATAAAGAACCACAAGATGCTTATGTATCACAAAATCCTGTAGAAGTTCATCCACATGTAAATGGAATAGATTTTGCAATTAGCATAGAAGAGGCAAAACAAATATTATTAGAAGAAAAAGAAGAATATGTAATTCCTTTAAAAATTACAGTGCCAGAGAAAACAACACAGAAACTTGGCTCAGAAGCATTTCCTACTTTATTAGGAGAATATACAACAATTTATGATATTAGTAATAAAAATAGGAGTATTAATTTAGGTCTTGCTTCAGATAAAATTGATGGGACTATTATACTGCCAGGGGAAACCTTTTCTTATAATAAAATCGTAGGAGAAAGGACTATAGCACAAGGATATAAAGAAGCTGCAATTTATGCAGGAGGAAAAGTAGTAGATG
>CATZDQ010000103.1 GCA_958417695.1 uncultured Clostridiaceae bacterium
CGTTTTAATGATGCAGGGCATATGCTAGGGTCTGCTATTATAGAAGTATGGGCAAATGAAGATGGAAAAATGACAAAGGCAGTTTTTACAGGTGACTTAGGAAACAATGATATACCTCTATTATCTTCACCTACGATGATAGGGGATGCAGATTATTTAGTGATGGAATCTACTTATGGAGGGAGACTACATAACCGAAATGAAGATAAAGCGGAAATGTTCTTAGATGTGGTTTCAGAGACTTTAGATAAAGGGGGCACAGTAGTAATACCCTCCTTTGCAGTCGGTAGAACACAAGAAATCTTATATGAATTAAACCGCCTAAAAGATGCTACACAAGATGAAAATTTTAGAGAAAAATACCAAACTTTAATGAGGGCAAAAGTCTATGTAGATAGTCCACTTGCTATTTCTGCAACAGAAGTATTTCGTGAGAATATGAATTTATTTGATGAGGAAACACAAGATTTAATAAAAAGTGGAGATAATCCACTAGAATTTCCAGGGTTAGAATTTACTAGAACAGCTGATGAGTCTAGAGCTTTAAATGAGAAAAAAGAACCAGCCATCATCATTTCCGCTAGTGGTATGTGTGAAGTAGGAAGAATTAAACATCACTTAAAACATAATTTGTGGAATCCTAATAGTACGATTTTATTTGTAGGTTATCAGGCGCCAGGCACTTTAGGAAGAAAAATTGTAGAAGGTGCTAAAACGGTTAAAATCTTTGGAGAAGAAATTAGTGTAAATGCAAGAATAGAATATATAGAAGGCTATTCTGGTCATGCAGATCAAGAATGGTTATTAAACTTTATCTATTCATTTATAGAAAAACCAAAAACCATTTTCTTAGTACACGGAGAACCAGAAGGGCAAGTTGTATTAAAACAGAAGATACAAGGAACGACACAAATACCAGTTATTATACCAGAATATGGTGAAGAATATGAACTAAAAGAAGAAGTAAATCGTTTAGGCAGAATTAAAGGGGCTAAAGACCATGAGAAGAAATATATTCGATTAGAAGTATTGGGTAGAATTCAAACATTAAAAGAAGAATTAGAAGATATGTCACAAATTGTAGAAGGCGAAATGTTACAAGAAGATGCCAAAGATGAAGATATCCAAATTCTAAATGATAGAATTAAAGAACTAGAACAACAAATTGTAAAAATTGTAGAAGGAAAGTAAGAGGGAAAACAAATGAAGAAAAAGTATTATAATGATGCTTTAGTAGGAAATGAAGAAATGGTCGTTAGTTTTAGTAGTAAAGGAGAATTATTAAGATTGTTTTATCCAACTAGGGATTGCAGACAATTTGTAGATACGTTATATACAGGGGTTAAAATTAATGATTCTAATTTAATTTACTTACATGAAGATAGAAATCATATTTACGAACAATATTATTCAGAAAATACGAATGTTTTACATACTTATATAGAAAACACATACTTTCAATTACAAATGTTACAAACAGACTTTATGAGTATCCAGCAAAATGTCTTGATAAAAAAATATACCTTTACCAATCGAAATACGATACCACTAGATGTTCATTTCTTAGTATATTCTAAACTACTATCTAGCTTTAATAATATGGTAGGTACTAAGATTCAGAGAAACATATTTATGCAATATAGTCATAATTACACCTATGCCATGTTCTCAAAACTACCATTAGAAAGCTATCGATTAAATAATAGCCAAGAGGAAATTCAAAGTGGTATTTTACAAGATAAAGATTATATAGGAATGGCAAATGACTCTGCTTTTAGTTTACATGTTGGAAATATAGAACCAGGGGAGACAAAAGAGTTTGAAGTATTTATTTATATTAATAATAACCGAGAAAAATATCGTTTTGATGAAATCATTGAAGATATAGAGAAAATTAGAAATATAAATACAAATCAAGAATTAGAAAAAACAAAAAAATATTGGAGAAAATATGTAAAAGAACATGACAGTTTAGGTTTATTAGAGGAATCCAAAGAAGAATGGTGGAAACAAGTACTAGGAAAAAATAAGCAGGAAAAAGAAAATAAACCACAAGAAAATAGAGAAAATCAAGAATTAGCTTCTTTATCTATACCAGAAGGAGAAAATGCATATTATCAAGTTAGAAAAATTTACAGTAGAAGTATTCTTCTGTTTCCATTACTATTCAATAGTAAAACAGGGGGGATATCTGCTGCATTAGAAGTTGATGAAGAAAAAGATAAAAGTGGTAGATATTCTTATTGTTGGCCAAGAGATGCCGTCTTTACAGCTAAAGCTTTAGACATCTTAAAAATGACACAGGAAACAGAAAAATTCTATCAAATCTTTAGCAAAGGAACCCAAAAAGAAAATGGCATGTGGGAACAACGTTTTTACACAGATGGGAGGCTAGCACCTTGTTGGGGTTATCAAATTGATGAAACTGCCAGTATTATCTTTGGAATTTATGTTCATTATTACAACAGTAAAAATATTGCATTCTTAAAGGATACTTTAGAAATGTGCCAAAAAGCAATTGAGTTTCTAAAAAAATATATCGATTATATTACAAAACAATGTGATGAAAATAGAATGCAAGAAGTTGAAAAAGAAAACTTTGCTAAATTTGAAAGCTATGATTTATGGGAAATGCACCAAGGTATTCACCTATATTCTTTATCTGCTATTTATGCTGCCTTTACTTCTATGATACAAATCTATGAAGAATTAAAAAAAGGAGAACAAAAACAGAAACAGAAAGAAAAAAAGGTAAAAGAAAAGGAAAAAGGAAAAATAGGAAATATAGAGAATGTAGAAAACGAAATCAAGGAACTCGCAAAATATGCTGAGAAGACAAAACAATATTGCTTAGAAAATTTAACAGATAAAGAAACAAATACCTTAAAAAGAAGCAATAAAGATGACATTGTAGATATCAGTATTTTAGGAGCTGTCAATCCATTTAGAATGTTAAATCCACAAGAAAAAATTGTACAAAACACGATAGAAAAGATAGACATGACACTAAGAACCTACACAGGAGGATATCTACGATTTGAAAGAGACAGCTACATAGGTGGAAAAAATCCATGGCCAATTGCGACTCTATGGAAAATTTTATATGACTTACAAATAGGAGAAACTAAAAAAGCAAGACAAAGTCTAGATTTTATAACCAATACAACAACTAACCATGGCTACCTAGCAGAACAAATAGACAATGAAAGTAAAACATCTAAATGGGTCATTGGTTTAGGATGGTCACATGCCCTATATGTGATAGTCTTATACAGTATTGCATTACGAAACGGCATGAAAAATTTAGGACCAGGTTCAGACAAAAAATTTGGTGCTTGTTAGTGTCCACAGGGACCAGGTCCTAATGGACAGTTTTGTCCATTAGGGACAGAGATGAAAATTATATAGGAAAAACTATAGCATAAATCTAAGATTTATGCTATAGTCATATGCATGAGGATTACAAATGTATGGAAAAATAGGGGCAATTTCATAGAAGAAAGGAAGAAGTAAATTGCCAAGAGCAGGAAGAAAAAAGAGGCATACACATGTATATCATGTTATATTAAGGGTAAATAAGCGTGAGGTAATTTTTGAAAAGGATGATGACAAGAAGAAGTTTCTACAAATTTTAAAGATAACCAAAAAGAAATATGGTTATGCACTTTATGCTTATGTCATAATGGATAACCATGTGCATCTTTTAATAGACTTTAAGGAAGCAGATATTTCTGTGATTATGCAAAGTATAGCGGTTCGTTATGCGAGGTATTTTAATGAACAATATGAAAGAGTAGGACATGTATTTGAAAATCGATATAAAAGCTATGTTGTTGAAACACTTTCCTATCTAAAAGATGTACTAAGGTATATACATTACAATTGTCAGAAGGCTAAAATGGCCAGTTATAATAGCTATCCATGGAGTAGTTATATAGAGTATTTAGCAGAAAAAAGCTATTTAGTGGATACAGATTTTATTTTGAGAATATTTGATGTAAATAAAGAAAAGGCTAGGAAGTATTTTGAAATTTATCATTCCTTCCAAAGACAAGACAGAGAAGAAAATAGTGAAATAAAAGAAAAAATGAAGAAAGCAAAACTAGTATCCGATGAAGAGGCTAGGAAAATAATAGAAAAAAGATTGGGAAAAGAAAAAATAGAAAGTATACTTATATATAATGCTACAAGCAGAAAACAATTACTTCAAAAGTTAAAAAACGAAGAGTTGCCCTATACACAAATAGCACGTATATTAGGTATTCATAGAAAAACAGTAGAAAGAGCAATGAAAGCATAAACTGTGTCCCCTGTGGACAAAAATGTCCATTGGGACCAGGTACATATGGACAAAAAAGGAGGTTATATGGCTAAAGCAAAAACAATTTTTGTATGTAATAGTTGTGGGTATGAGTCTGCTAAGTGGCTTGGCAAGTGTCCTGCTTGCAACGAATGGAATAGTTTTTATGAGGAAAAGGTAATTAAGACATCAGATGGTGCTTTTCTAGAAGATAAGAAAACAAAATCTATAAGACCTACACTCCTAAATCAAATTGAAGGAAAAGAAGCTTCTAGGACATCGACTGGGCTTGGAGAATTGGATAGAGTATTAGGTGGCGGTTTGGTAAAAGGGTCTCTGGTTTTACTAGGTGGCGAGCCTGGTATTGGTAAGTCCACTTTGATTTTACAGATTTGTGATAAAATTAAAGGCGATGGTAAGGTTTTATATATTTCAGGGGAGGAGTCTGCAGAGCAAATTAAAATGAGGGCAGACCGTTTGGCTATTCATAATGAGGATATTTTATTTTTAGGGGAGACAGACATGGATGTAATTAGCCAAAATATTCAAGAAATGCAGCCAAAATTAGTAATTATTGATTCTATACAAACTATGTATAGTGATGAGATTTCGTCAGCTGCTGGTACGGTAAGTCAAGTAAGAGAAGTTACTGCTAGAATTATGAAGATTTGTAAATCTCAAGGAATTACTACGATTATCATTGGTCATGTTACTAAAGAAGGCAACATTGCAGGTCCTAGAGTTCTAGAACATATGGTAGATACGGTTTTATATTTAGAAGGAGAACGTTATTTTTCTTATCGTATTTTAAGAGGTGTGAAGAATCGTTTTGGCTCTACAAATGAAGTGGGAATGTTTGAAATGCAAAATGAAGGCATGGTAGAAATTACCAACCCTTCTTCTATTCTTATTTCTGAGAGAGAAGATAATCCTTCAGGTTCTGTTATTGTAGCTAGTATGGAAGGAACAAGACCATTACTAATTGAATTACAAGCGTTAACAACACCAACCGTATTTGGTTTACCCAGAAGAACGGCAAATGGTATTGATTATAATCGTTTAACTGTATTAATGGCTGTTTTAGAAAAAAGAGCAGGACTATCACTAGGTGCGCAAGATGTGTATTTAAATGTGGTAAGTGGTATTAAAATAATAGAACCAGCGGTAGATTTGGGAATTGTAATGGCTGTTATTTCTAGTTTTAAAAATATCAGTATTCCTAAAACAGTGGTAGCTATAGGAGAAGTAGGATTAACAGGAGAAATACGAACTGTAAATTTAATGGAGAAAAGATTAAAAGAAGCTGAAAAATTAGGATTTAAAACTTGCTTGATACCAGAAAATAACAAAAAACTATTGAAAGATAGTTATAAATTAGATATAATAGGCGTGAAAAATATAGAGGATGTTATGAAATACTTTCAGGCAAGGAGATGAGTAGAGTTTTGACAACATATAAGAATAATTCTATTACAGAAGTCTTAAAATTAATTGCACCAGGAACGCCCATTCGTAACGGATTGGAAAATATTTTAAAAGCAAAGACAGGTGCTTTAATTGTAATAGGAGATAGCAAAGAAGTATTAGATTTAGTAGATGGTGGCTTTAGCTTAAATGTAGATTATACATCTTCTAGGTTATATGAGTTGGCCAAAATGGATGGGGCTATTATTTTAAGTGGTGATTTTAAGAAAATTTTATATGCCAATACCCAATTAATACCATCATCTGAAATTACC
>CATZDQ010000104.1 GCA_958417695.1 uncultured Clostridiaceae bacterium
ACTAACACAATTAAAGTAATACCTTTTTGGGATTTTATAAGTTTCATCATTTTTTCCCTCTCTTTCTTCTGTTCTTTCTACTTTTATTTTAGTACAATTTCGCTTTTTTATCAATATTTTCGTGTAAAAACCTCTTTTTTCTACATATACTATCCAAAAAAATACGACTTACCTTATACTTCTTGTATTTAGTAAATCGTACTTATTTTATTCTTCATTTTTATTAATATCTTTTAGTAGTTCTAACTGAGAAATTAGTAAAGATTCCATCTTGGCTTTATATACATCAAACTGTTTTTTAATGTCCTCTAGCTCTTTTTTCTTCATTAATATCTCTTGTCCTAAATCATCCACTGATTTTCTAGCATTACCTTCAGCCTCTTTAATAATCTGTTCTGCTTGTTGTCTTGCTACATCTTTTACCTCTTCAGCGGTTGATTGTGCCATGAGTAAAGTATTTTGTAGAGTATCCTCTATGGTTTTATAGTGTAATAGGCTTTTTTCTAAATCATCTACTCTACTTTTTAACTCTGTACTTTCTTTATATGCTTTTTCATAGTCAATCGTTAAATCATCTAAAAATTCGTCAACTTCTTCTACACTATATCCATTCATCATTTGTTTTGAGAATTTTTTATTCTCTATATCTAATGGTGTAATCATATTTATTCCTCCAATTAGTCTTAAAGTTACTTAGTTGTTTACGTTAGAATTTCTTAACCAGGAAACAGATAATTTATTTTTAATTTCTTCTCTTGCCATTTCATTGGTAATATCATAATTGTATGGTGCAATTAAAAATATGGAATTCGAAACTTTTTGGATATGTCCATCTAGTGCATGAACAGCACCACTAATAACATCTACAATACGTCTTGCAACATCTTTGTTGACATATTCTAAATTTACAATAACAGATTTCTTTTCTTTTAACAAATCACAGATACCTTCTGATTGCTCAAAAGATGTTGGCTGAGAAATCACCATTTTAATTTGTTGTGTTTGTGGCATATTAACTACCTTACTACCACGTCTGTTCCAAAAATTCTTATTTTCATCTGTCTCTTCTTCTTGCTCTACTTCTTCTTCATATCCTTCTTCTTCCTCATACTCTTCTTCTGCATTATCCATTCCTAATAAATCTAATACTTTATTCATGATTGCTCCTGACATGTTAAAACCTCCTAAAAAAATTGTCCTTCGTAATTTTCTATTTTATGGTATAAGTATCTATCTTTTTTGCGCCGTTGTCAATACTTTTCTAGAATTGTCATGGTAACTTAACATAGTTGTAACATTATTGTAACATTATAGTGTTATTTCGTCATATAAACTAATTTTTCTTCTATTTTTAATTTCTTCCTCACTAACGCCTTTTTCCTGCAATTCTGTAGACTTTTCATAGTTATCAATGATAGCATATTTATCATTTTGTTTTAATACTTTTACATAAATTTTGTCTGCATATCCTGCACGTTTACGAATAACATAAGCTAAGTCTTCTCTTTCATACTGTATAGCTGCATTAGGTACTTTCCACCCAGTAGCATTCCACCAAATGACATCTAAGGATATTTTTCGATAATTCACTAATTCTTCGACATATTTTTCAATTTTAAATACAAATAAATTTTCTTTATCATTTTGCTGTGCAATATATTCTACGCTAGCATCTACTACCTTCGCATTAGAAAGTCTTAATTTGACACTATCTCCTATCTCTGCCTCTTTAGAACTATCACTATCTAATATGCAAGCTATATAACAAGCAAAATTATCAATGACCTTTCCACTTTCCTCACTAGTTGTTACAATTTGCCCAGTTTTTAAATGTAAATTTTCTAGCATTTCTTTACTCAAGATACCAAAATCAGAAGGTGTTAGTTTTTCTTCTAATCCATCTACACGATAGGAAACTAATCCTGCTCTAGGAGAGTCTACATATTCTGAGCCTTGATTTAATTGATTTTCATAACTACTTCTTTCTTCAATCAATTTTTTCAAATAAGAACCTGCTGGACTTTTTTCCCCTGCAATTTTTGCTTTTTTAGTAATATAATTATTTAAGTCTTTTTTATACTCTTTTACTTTTTGTAAGTCATTGGTATGATAAGCTACATTTAACTTTTCTTCTATATGTTGTTCAATTAATTTAATATCGCTAGAGAAAATATTATTTTCACTTTCCCAGGCATCTGCTATTTTGATATCTAAAGATCGAATTTTTTGAATTAAATCTTCCTCACCTTTTGTATAATAACGAAAGATAGACTCTCCTTTAGCAATTCTTTCACCTTCTGTTTTTATTTGTGCCATTCCGTTTTTATAGTTTTCACCTTTGACAACCGTTTCATCTCTAATAATATAGCCTTGCACCGTTTCTTCAAAAGATAAGCTTCCATTTTCCACTAGAAAAGTATCGGTTGGTTTTTCAATCAATCGATAAATGGCATAACCTACATAAAGGACTATGATGGCTAATAAAAGCAAAGTGCCATATTTCACAATTTTCTTTTTTATATCTTCTTTCAATTAAATTTCCTCCAATATAATCGCTATATTGTCTTGTACTTGCTTACTTCCTTCTAACCAAATGACTTCTTTGTTCTTTCGAAACCAAGTCATTTGTCTTTTTGCATATCTTCTAGTTTCCCTTTTTAAAATATCTATCATCTCTTCCTTTGTTACTTTTCCTCGTAAATAACTAACCACTTCTTTATACCCTAATCCTTGTAGAGCAGTTGGAAAGTTTTGATATTTTTTCCATAAGTTTTCTACTTCTTCTATTAAACCAGTTTCTATCATGTTATCTACTCTTTGATTGATACGTTCGTATAAGATTTCTCTATTCCATTGCAAAGCAAATACATGATAGTCATAGGGGATTTCATGGCTTCTAGATTCTATTTCTAGTTGCGTTTTTGTTTTTCCGGTTTGATGATATATTTCTAAAACGCGTAAAATACGTTTTTGGTCATGACTACTAATTTTTTGCATAGCCTCTGGGTCTATCGACATAGCTTGCTTATAAAGTTCTTCTAAGCCTTCTTCTTGTATTCTTTTTTCTAACTGACGACGATAGGCTAAATCTATTTCTAATTCTGGATAGGTAATTTCATAAATTAAAGTATCTATATATAAACCGGTTCCTCCCACTACAATGGGTACTTTTCCCTTTGCTAAAATTATCTCTATAGCCTGTTTGGCTTCTTTTTGAAATTGTGCTACGCTAAAGCGTTCATCTGGTTTAACGAAATCCATTACATAATGCGGTATACCTTGTTTTTCTTCTGCCGTTGGTTTAGCAGTTCCTATATTCATTTCTTGGTAAATTTGCATTGAATCTGCTGATACAATTTCTCCTTGTATTTGTTTGGCTAGTTCTATAGATAAAGCTGTCTTTCCTGATGCGGTTGGTCCTTCTATTACAATTACCTTTGGTTTTCCCATTTTCTAACTCCTTTAGTCTTTTTGCGTATTGATTTGTGTATTTGTTATTGTATTGGTTCTTATGATTTGATTTCCTTGACTGGTTTGATTTTGATTCATTGGATGGCTTGTCTCATTAGTAACTTCGTTTCCGATTATATTCTGTACAGTATTGGTCATATCTTTGTTTTCTTGTACATTTTCCTGTTCCTGCATTTGTCCATTTTGTTTGGTTTGGTCTTGGTTAATTTTTTCGATATTATTTTGTACACTTCTAAAATAGAAGAATTCTAATACTAATACTACAATAATGACTACAAACATGATAATGACTCTTTTTATGAAGTTTTCTGGTTTTAACTTTTTTTCTTTCATTTTTACATAAGAGAATGCTAAAAATGGTACAAATAAAATGACATTAACCGGTACAAATACATAAGTAACGAAAGCTTCTGCTGAGCTATGAATACTCGCATTCATGCCAATACCACTAAGCGTATACACTAATAAAATTAGCATATAGTTAACAGCAAAGCTAGCAGCAATAAATATTAACTTATCCTTTTTAGGCATTTTCTTTACAAATTGGTAAATGAAAGCAAGGGCAATTGCATTGGCAATGACAATTCCTAATATAATAAATATATTCATGATTTTTAGTCTCCTTATCTTCTTGAAAATTTCTTTTCAATATCATTTTTAGTCATTTTAATGGCTGTTGGTCTTCCATGTGGACAAGTAAAGGGATTTGGTAAGACTAATAATTGGTCCATTAAACTTTCTACTTCTTCTTTGGTTAATGCCATATTCGCCTTTACAGCGGCTTTACAAGCAACCGTTGCAATAAATTTTTCTTCAATTTCTTGTTTAGCGGTTCTAGCGACTGTATTAATCTCATCTAGGGTTTCTAAGAATAGTTCTCTGGTATCTAAGTCTATACAAATATTAGGTACCCCTGTTAATTTGATTGTGTTTTCTCCAAATTCTTCTAATGCAAATCCTGCTTTTTCAAACATTTCCATATTGTCTTTTGCAATATCCATTTCTTTGTGCGTTAATGTGATGATATCTGGTAATAACATTAATTGTGAATCTTTTTCAGTATTACTGTAATAATTTTTCTTTACCTTTTCATACATAATTCTTTCATGGGCTGCATGTTGGTCTATAATATATAATTCTCTATCCATTTCAATAATAATATAAGTTGAAAAGGCTATTCCAATAAATTTATAAATTGGTCTTTCTGGTAAATTTGCAGTATCTTCAAATACAGAGATGCTTTCTCCTTGTATAGGTGCTACTTCCTTTAATAAATAGCCTTCTGTATTTTCTTCTATCTTCTGTGTTACTTTCTTTCCAAAAATAGTACTATACATTTGTTCAAAGTCTTTTGGTTCTTCTTTTGCCTCTACAATACTAGAAATATCTATTTTTTGTGTTTTTTCTTTTTCTAATATTTGTGAAATATCGACAACCTGTGTTTCCCTATTTTCTAGTTTTTCCTCTTCTTCTTTCTTTACAGCTTGCGTATCCATAACAATGGTATTCTCTTTCCATTCATCTGGCTTTTTTATTTCCACCTCTGGCAAATTTTCTATACTATTTTCTATAATAGGTGGCATTTTGTTTTCTATATTTTCTTGCATATGGGATCTTTGTTCTTCTACTGAACGCTTCATATCCGCCATCTTTTGCATAATCATATCAAAGTTTGTATCCACTTTCCTTGGTTCTTCTGTTTTATCTTCTATTTTGCTTGGTTCTTCATTACGATTCTGATATACTTGTGCAATAACATTGTCTTTTACTACTGGTTGTGACTCTTCTTTTCTATTTCTAAACCTTTGAAATAATCCCATAGTTGGTTCTATTGCTGGTACTTCTTCTACTTTCGTTTCAGGAAGAATCGTATCTTCTGCAATATACTCTTTTTCTGTCTGTGTAATTAAATCTCCCTTTAAAAGTGTTTCTTTAATCGCATGAAATACAGCTTTAAATACTTTGCTTTCTTCTTCAAATCGAACTTCTAGTTTGGCTGGATGTACATTCACATCTACTTTTTGTGGATTTACTTGTAAGTTTAGCACCAAAAAGCCAAATTTACCGATAGTAATCATTCCTTTAAATCCTTGTTCGGCTGCACTTGTTAGTGTTTTGTCTTTAATATATCGTTTATTCACAAAAAATAGTTGATTGGCCCTATTAGAACGAGAAATAGATGGCTTTCCAATCACACCATCTATTTGGATATCCTCATAGTGGTAGTGAACATCTAAGATATTATCAGCTACTTCTTTTCCATAAATCTGATAAATAACTGCTTTTATATCTCCATTTCCTGGTGTTTGGATAACGGTTTTTCCTGCACTAATTAGTTTAATCGCAATATGCGGATTAACTAACGCAATTCTAGTTACCACATCTTCTATATAACCTGCTTCTGTAAAATCTTTCTTCAAAAATTTATAACGAACTGGTGTATTATAAAATAGATTTTCTACTGTAATGGTTGTTCCTTGTGGACAACCAGCTTCTTCTTTGG
>CATZDQ010000105.1 GCA_958417695.1 uncultured Clostridiaceae bacterium
ACCACAATCTACCAAAAATTTCTTACCTGCCGCTTCTACTAAAAAGTTAGAACCTGTTACCGTTTTTGTTGCTCCTAAAAAAGTAATTTTCATATTATTTTCTCTCCTTTTCTTTTGTCCTTATAAGAATAATTTTATTTTTTTATTTAACTTTACAGACAATTCTGTTTTCTCTATAACAGGAATCTCTTGTGTCTCCTCATGAATGGTATCATCATATATTTCTATTTTTAGAATTTCTTTTTGATATTTTAATACTAATAAGATGGTCTCTAGCGTAATAATTTTGGTGTCTAAAAAAGTAGATACCACTTTTGTGTTAAAGTTTTCCTGCTGACTAATCGTCGTTAACACTTTCATTTGACATGCTTTTTGTATCATCTTATTTTGTACTTGTTGCCATTCTTCCTGTATAGCTTCTATATCTTTTATAGCCCCCTCTTGTACTGGTAACCATAGATAATAGCGAAAAACATATAATAGCGAAACCATTTGCTTTTTAGTCTCTACTTTATTGATTTTACAGTTAAAGCATTCTAAAAATATTTTTTGTAAGTCTATAAAAGCCTCTTGTTGATTTTTATGCTTATTTTCTTCTACTAGACCTAATTTTTCAAAAAAATCTACTTGTTTTTGTATATCTTCTTTGTATTTTACGAAATTTTTAGGTTCAATAGATTGATTAATTTCTTGTATTTGCGCTAGTAAGACATTTCTTTCTTTTTCTAATTTATCCGCTAAATGACTAATACTAAAGATTTTATCTTTATTGGCTAGTTTACTATTTCTAGTGCGATATTCCTCTTTTAATAAATAATCATCATTTAATAATTGATCAATTTGCTTAATTTGTAAGGCTAATTCTTTTTTTCGATTAGATTGATTTTCTACATAAATTTTCTTATCTTTCATTTCTTCTAATTTTGTTACAGCCTTGTTTCTGGCCTCTATCATATTTTGTTTTTCCTGCGCATCTTGCTGTATCATAAGTATGCATATCATACGGTAAAAAGCACTTTCCCATTCTAAAGCTAATTTCTCACCGTAATTTTCTCTAAGGGCTTGTTTTAGAATGTGGATGACATTAATTTGTGGCTCTTCTTCATAAATATGGTCAAATTCTTTATTACTTAAAATCGTGTTAATGGGATTCTGTTCTATGGTTTCTTCTATCTCTTCTGCCTCTTGCCAAATAGGCTCTTTCTTTCCCCATTTTTGCATAAAGTAATTTCCTAGCAAAATCACCATATTTTGATATACCACATTGTAAAATAAGCTATCCATTTCTTTCGTCAAAATATCCCAAGACCAACCATTAAAATCTCGTAATACTTCTACAAAGTTCATACGCTTGCCAACTAGTAAAAACTTTTGTAATGCCGGTTGTATTAGCGCATATGCTTCCTCTATTTCAACTGGCTTTTGTCTTAAAGCAAGCAAAGCTTCTAATAGCATCCTTTCATTTTGATACACGATAATTTTTCCCTGTTCTGGCTCTACTAAAAATTCTGCTCCTTCTAGAATTTTACTTTCTTCAGACATGGATTTTACCAATTGAATTTGCTTGCAATCTTCTTCTACTATTTTGATGATTCTTTCTACAAATCGTTTTTTAGGTTCTACATTTTGTTTGACTTTTTCATAATCAGCATATCCTGTTTCTATACGATATAACATGCTTAAAAGAAGGTTTTTTACACTTTCTGAAAAATCCTTCTTTTCTATTACCTTTTCTAGTTGATTATTATAATCTTTGATATTCATTTTAGAAAAAATATCTTCTTTTGCCATTTGTTTACCTTTCTTTTGTTAGTCTTTCCTCTTTTGCTGATTTTATTCTTCTACATTTTCTGGTGTTGTAGCCATTTTTAATTCTGCTAATCTTTCTTTAGATAGTAACACTTCTCTTGGTTTACTACCCTGGTAACCAGAAATAACCCCTCTTTCTTCCATTTGGTCAATAATTCTTCCTGCACGTGCATACCCTACTTTAAATCTTCTTTGTATAAAAGAAGTAGATGCTTGTTTTGTCTCTACAACGACATCTATGGCTTCCATTAGTAATGGGTCTGTATCGTCTTCTTCATTTTCCTGTGTTTCTAATTCTTTGTCTGTTTTATTCGCATTTTCTATGCTTTCTATAATATCTTCATTATAGGTTACTTCTCCATTAGCCTTTAAAAAGTCTACAATTTTTTCAACTTCTCCATCAGATACAAATGCACCTTGAATTCTAGTTGGTTTTGGTGCACCAGATGGATAGAATAACATATCTCCTTTTCCTAATAATTTTTCTGCTCCTACCATATCTAAAATGGTTCTTGAATCTACTTGTGAAGAAACTGCAAAAGAAATTCTAGAGGGAATATTGGCTTTAATAATACCGGTAATAACATCTACAGAAGGTCTTTGCGTAGCAATGACTAAATGCATTCCTGCTGCTCTTGCTTTTTGTGCTAATCGACAGATGGAATCTTCCACATCTTTGGCAGCAACCATCATTAAATCGGCAAGCTCGTCAATAATAATAACAATTTGTGGTAGTTTTCCAAATCCATCTCCTTTTTCTATTGCTTCATTATATCCTTTTAAATCTCTAACACCTTTGCCTGCAAAAGTTTGATAACGATTTTCCATTTCCTGTACAGCCCATGCTAGTGCACCTGCTGCTTTTCTAGGGTCTGTTACCACAGGAATTAATAAATGAGGAATACCGTTATAAACGGAAAGTTCTACTACTTTTGGGTCTACCATCACTAATTTAACTTCACTTGGTTTTGCCTTATAAATAATACTACTGATTAAAGTATTAATACACACACTCTTTCCAGAGCCAGTGGCACCTGCTATTAATACATGTGGCATTTTTCCTATATCGGTAACAATTTCTTTTCCTGCTACATCTTTTCCCAAAGCAAATGCTAATTTAGATTTATGGTTTTGGAATTCTTCTGTTGCAATAATTTCTCTTAAATGTACCACTTCATTTTCTTTATTAGGTACCTCTATGCCAACTGCTTGTTTACCTGGAATAGGTGCTTCTATACGAATCGTCTCTGCTGCTAAATTTAGTGCAATATCATCGGCTAGGTTAGCTATTTTGCTAACACGTACGCCTTCTGCTGGTTTTAATTCATATCTCGTAATGGCTGGTCCTACAGATACATTTTCTACCTTTGCAGAAACACCAAAACTATATAGCGTTTTTTGTAATCTAGTAGCTGTATCGGTTACTGCTTTTTTTCCACCTTTTAGGGTTCTCTTTTCAGGTTCACTTAAAATTTCAATTGGTGGGAACTCATAATTTTCATCTTCTACTACTATCGTATGCTCTAAGGTTAATACTTCTTTTACTTTTTCTTCTTTCTTTTCTTCCTCTTGTTTAAACAAGTTGGCTTCTATTACATTTGGTGAAATACTCTTTTCTAATCCTAATGGATTTAATTCATCTGCTTCATGATTATACTTCTTTAATTTCTTTCCATTTCCATTTTCTTTATTTTCTTCATCTAGTCCATTTAAGTTAATCGTTAGCTGTTCTTCATCTATTTCCATGGCTTTTCTCTTAGCTTCTTCTTTTTCTCTTTGTCTACGTTCTCTAGCTGTTTCTTTATGCTCCACCATCACTTGCTCACCACTACTACTGGCTACATTTTTTATTTTTCTAGCTTCCATACGGCTATTTTTTCTTTCTTCTTCACGTAAAGCCTTTTTATCTTCTCTTCTTTGTACCATAAAGTCTACCATATTAGCAATAATCTCTGATGGCTTAATGGCAAACATAAATACCAATAGGATGGTAGCAACACCCACTGCTAAAATAACGGTTCCTAAACTACCCAATAAACCAATTAGCGGTGCTGCAATCACCGTTCCAATAACGCCTCCACCAATATCTCTTTGTCCTAAATAATATGCTTGTTCTGCCATGTTTCCTATATCTTCTGACATCGTAATATGTCCTGTAGATATTTGATAAACACTCATTACCACACTAACACAGATTAAGAAAATAGAATATTGAATTAATTTTGTATAAAGATAATCTTTTTTATCATAGGCTAAATAAATTGCTATAGCAAAAGTACCTATCGGAATAATATATTTAATAGCCCCCATAATACCACCCAACATAGGGCTTAGTGTTTCTCCTAAAAATCCTGATTTTGTATATATTAACACCATTAATAGTACACTAATAATTAGCATAACTACTACAGCTATATCTATGCTTACTTTTGGCTGTTTTTTTCTTCCTCTTTTTGCCTTTGCCATATTTACGCTTCCTTCCTTTGTTTTCTATAGAATTCTTCTCTATTATTCGCTTTTATTTTATCATTACACCTTAGGTTTTGCAACCATTTTCATGAATTTTACCGAAAATGAATTTCCTCTAAAATTTTACTCCATTCATACTTACTAGCTTGTTTAAATAAAAGAAAAAAAGATATCACATTTTCTATCTATTTAAAATATGATATCTTTTATTTTTATCTTATAAATCCTATATTTACTTTAGTATTCCATCTCTTTATATAGCACATTATCTTTTACAAATAGTGTGTCTTTAATGCTCTCAACTTGTTTATCGTATTGTGCTTTAGGAAATGTTGTTTTACCCATTTGTAGTTTTTCTAAAAATGTCTCTAAAGAAATCTCATCTATTTTACAATTGTTCTTTAATCGATTCTTTTCTTCTTCCTTTATCTTTAGACAATATAAATGAATTTGTATTTTTCTATCACTATTTTTTGTATCAAAAGAAGTAACTTTCTGTATTCTATCTGCTATTTCCTCTGGTTCTAAGCCTGGTATACTTCTTAAAGCCGATTGCATTGGTATCTCTTCTTCTTTTACAATTGTAGAAAACACACTAACTTTGCCTGTATTACTTTCCTTCTTTTTCACTACTACATTTCCACTTTCATCAATGACTAAACAAGCTGCAGCTTTTATTATCCTATTTTTCTCTAATACATGTTTAACGATATCTTCAACGGTTTCCATCGTTTCTTCTGTATAGTCATTTGCCAAAACACAATCATATTTCTGCGCTAAATTGTTCTCAGAAAATTCTCTAATATGATTATCTATATCGGTAAGCCTTGCTTCCTCGATTTGCTTAGGCAGTCCTCTTAATTTCAATTTATTTTTAGGAATTTCTAAGTCTGTTGGCATTAAATATATTAAAAAGCTATCCTTAGTAATCTGTCTAAAACTATCCACTTGGTCATATTGTATCTCCGTTATATAAAGACTATCTGATTTTAATTTTTCAGTCTCATAGCCATACCAGTATCCTAGCATTTCAAAAGTTCCTGCAATCATTTCTTTTTCTTGCATTTGTTTAAATTGCTTTTCACTTACAAATATTTTGTCACAACTATTGGCACTTTCCCCTTTTCTAGGCTCTCTTGTGGATACTAGAGGAAGATATTTTGCTCCATAGTTTTTTCCAAAAATCTGTGCTATTCTTTTGGAAAAGTAGGATTTTCCACCACCAGTTGGTGCAGCAAAACCGATTATCACCGAAATTCATCACCTTCTACTTTCTATTTTTTATTTATCATATCTTTTATGTAATATTTCCATTAATGTTTTCCACTCTTCTGGATGATTGACAATATCCTTATTTTTATTTTTTATCATTTGTTCATAATCTTTATAAGGAATATACTTTATTTGGCTGACTTCCTCTTTTTGTAACTTTAGTTTCGTAATGTCTAAATCCATCTCTACTAGGTAAACATCATAAAATTGATTATCTAAAAATTTTCCACCATTCTCTTTTACTTTCTGTGAAAATGTAAATAAATATTGTAATTTGTTTTCATCTAGTACTAGTCCTATTTCTTCTA
>CATZDQ010000106.1 GCA_958417695.1 uncultured Clostridiaceae bacterium
TTCAGCTGTTTTTATTTTCTATCGTATTTATATTCTTAATAAGGTAAAGTATTCAGTTAGACAATCTATCAATTCTACTTTTGTTTCAATTTGGTTAATCTGTTGTCTTAATGTTGTTGCATCTGGTAAGTTTTTAATATAGGCACAAATATGCTTTCTAAGTTCTCTAATGCTTATTCTTTCTCCTTTTTCTTCTACTTCCCACTCTATATGTTGCATTATTGTCTGTAATTTTTATTCTTTTGTAGGAATATACACCTCTTCTTCTTTTAAATATTGGATAATCTGCTTAAATAGCCATGGATTTCCTAGGCTTGCTCTACCACACATAATGCCATCACATCCCGTTTGTTCAAATATGCAGTAAGCATCTTCTTTTGTTTTAACATCTCCATTTCCGATGACTGGAATTTTTACATTCTCTTTTACCTGTTTGATAATTTTCCAATCTGCTTGTCCTGTATAGAATTCCTCTCTTGTTCTTCCATGTACAGTAATAGCAGCTACACCTGCTTGTTCAAATCGTTTAGCAGCTTCTATAGCTACTATATGTTCTTTGTCCCAACCTTTCCTAATTTTAACTGTTACTGGTGTTTCTTTAGCACCGGCTACTACTGCTTTTACGATTCTTTCTGCCAAATCTAAATCCAATAATAGTTTACTTCCATCGCCATTTTTAACCACCTTAGGAGCTGGACATCCCATATTGATATCAATGATATCGGCTATTTTAGCGACTTGTTTAGCAGCTTCATACATGGTATTTTCATCACTTCCAAAAATTTGCACTGCAATTGGTCTTTTTTCTTCTTTGGTATCTAATAGAAACTTGGTTTTATCATCGTGGTAAAATAAGCCTTTGCTACTAACCATTTCTGTACAGACTAATCCTACTCCAAATTGTTTAACAATTCTTCTAAAAGCTTTATCGGTTACACCTGCCATTGGTGCTAATAAAATATTATTTTCTAAAACGACATTCCCTATTTTTAATTCTTTTAGAAACATATCTTGTATTTTCCTTTCTCTACCATTATCTAAGTAAGAAAAAGAAATTGCCAAAAAAGAGCGTCCCTTTTGGCAATCTTTTGGCAATTATTCTGCGAAAATCGCTTTTTGTCTTCTTCCACTAATATTTAATAGTAGTGCAATTAATATTAAGTTTGTTAATAAAGAGCTTCCTCCATAACTAACAAATGGTAGTGGTACTCCTGTAATTGGTAGTAATCCAATCGTCATACCTATGTTTTCTACCATATGAAATAAGAATATGCCTGCAATACCTGCTGCTATATACGAACCCAAGTCATCTTTTGCAGTTTTGGCTACATAGATGGCTTTCGTAATTAGAATAACATATGCTACGACAATTCCTGCTGTTACTACAAATCCCATTTCTTCTCCAATAACGGAGAAGATAAAGTCGGTTGTTTTAGGATATAAGAATCCTAGTTGTGTTTGGTTTCCTTTTAATATTCCCATTCCTAATAACTGTCCTGAACCAATAGCTAATTTAGATTGAATAACATTATATCCAGAACCTCTTGGATCTAGGTTGGGATTTAAAAATACGTCTATTCTAGTTTTGGCATGGTCTGGTAAGATAAAGAAATATAGTAATGGTAGGGCTATGGCTACTAGTAATATAGCACCTACTATATATCTTTTCTTAATACCTGCTACAAATAAAATACAAACGGTTGCTACTAAAAAGGCAAGTGCTGTTCCATAGTCTGGTTGTTTAATGATTAATAATACTGGTACCGCTACAATGGATAAAGCTAGTAACAACTTTAAAGGCTTACTAATCTCATCTCTTCCTCGTTGTTGTATTTTATTAACCACCATGGCAAAGAGTAAGATAACAAAGATTTTGGCAAACTCAGAAGGTTGGAATGTGAAAGGTCCTATTTCAAACCAACTAGTTGCTCCATTTACTGATTTCGTAAATAGTACCGCTACTAATAATGCCAAAATGATGCCATATAGTACTGGAGATATTTTGGCTATGATATCGTAATCGATACAAATAATGACTATCACTATAGGGATGCTAATACATAGCCACATAATTTGTTTTTTTAATTCTTCATGTTCTGTATTTTGTGTGGCTGAAAATAAAGCTACCATTCCCACGGCAATTAGTAGAATGGTACATAATAGGATGCTCCACTCTATATTTTTTAAGATTTTTTTTCTCATTATTTAACCTCTATTTTATTGGCACTTTCCTCTGTTTGTTCCGGATTTTGTGTAGGAGGCTCTTCTACTTTTTCTTCTGCCTCTTTTTCTGATAGGGTTTCTTCTTGTGCTTCTATCTTTTCCTCTTCTGGTTTTATAACTTGTTCTACAACATCTTGTTCTATCATTTCTTCTTTTTTGGTTTCTTCTGTACTAGTTTTGGTTTGGTTATCTTCTATTTTTGATTCGTCTTTTGGTAAATGATTGGTTTCTTGTTCTTTTGCAACATTTATTTTTCTAGATTCGTCTTTAATGCTAACAATAGGAATATTGGCATATAAAGCTGGTGCACCAGTTGTACCATCGCTGTTCATCTTATTGGTAAGTTTTACATCAATAGCACTTTCATCTACATCTATATATTTTTTGATAACTTCTATAATTTCTTGCTTCATTAGCTCTAGAAAGTCAGCAGAAACATTGGCTCTGTCTTGCATTAGAACTAAATGCAATCTTTCTTTTGCTGTATCTTTTGAGTCCACGTTTTTCTCCTTTGTAAATTTCTTAAAAAATTTGATAATGTTATCGAACATCCTATTTCCTCCACTCCTATTAATTTTTGCCTACTTTTTAGAGAAAATTCTTTTTATTGCCTCCATAAATCCTTTTTCTCTTCCTGGAATGGAAACTTCTACATTCTCTCCTAATATCCTTCTTGCAATTTCCATATAAGATTTTCCAGAAGGTGCTTTATGATTCGATACGACTGGTTCTCCTTTATTGGTCTGGGTAATAATATATTCATCATCTGGTACTACTCCAATTAAGTCAATCGATAATAAGTCTACGATATCTTCTACATCCATCATTTCGCCTTTTTTTACCATATTCGGACGTAATCTATTAACGACTAATTCTGGGTTTTTGATATCAGAAGATTCTAATAATCCTATAATTCTATCGGCATCTCTTATAGCAGATATTTCGGCTGTAGTAACTACAATTGCTCTATCTGCTCCAGCAATAGCATTTTTAAATCCTTGTTCAATTCCTGCTGGACAATCTATTAAGATATAGTCAAATTCTTCTTTTAGTTTATCGATTAATGCTCTCATTTGTTCTTCATTTACTGCACTTTTATCTCTTGTTTGCGCTGCTGGAAGTAAGAAAAGTTCATTAAAACGTTTGTCTTTAATTAACGCTTGTCTTAATTTGCATTTTTCTTCTACAACATCTACTATGTCATAAACGATTCTGTTTTCTAGTCCCATAACAACATCTAGGTTACGAAGTCCAATGTCTGTATCTACTAACGCTACTTTTTTTCCTCTTAACGCTAGTGCAGAACCTAAATTGGCTGTTGTTGTTGTTTTTCCAACGCCACCTTTTCCAGATGTTATAACAATAACCTCTCCCATATTTTTTCCTCCTTGAACTTTTACGTCCATTTTCATTTTTCTTTATAAAAATGCATATTTTTAATACAACTATCATATACGCAAATTGTTAAAAAGTCAATGTATATACATAAAAAAAGTACAAATCTCTTGTACTTTTTTCTTCCATTTTTATCCTATTTGGTTCTTTTTATATTTCTTTTTGTTATCTTCTTTACTAAGAAATTTCTGTTACTTGCACACTTTTTGTAGCGGTATTTCCTTTTTTATCTACAATGGTGAATATATAGGTTCCATTTTGGCTAACCGTATAAGTTGCACGCTTATTACCAGCTGCTCTATATACCACCGCTGCTGCTTCTTGCTCTCTTCCCATATACGCACCTTGTATATGAATCCAGTTGGTACCTGCGCTATTTCTCCAATAACCCATACTGTCATATGTGCTTCCGTTAGCTGTGGCTGTATACCATTTTTCTACTTCTGACCTGAATTTAATTAATTGTAAAGAATCATTTTCGGAATACGTATTCTTCATTTGATTGGTTACTTCATTATTTAATATTTTAGTTGTCGTTACTGGTCCTTGAAAAGTAGTACTAGAAGAAATAATGTCTAAAGAACTTGCATTATCATTACCGTTGGTTATGATGTTTTTACCACCTGCATAAATTTTATTAATGTCTGTAGCTCTAGCCGTTGCCCATACATTGGAATGACTAATGACAACATCATAATCACTAGCAATAATTTGGTCTGCTGTTAAGGTATTGTTATAAGTTACATTGGCAAAATAGGGTGCTAAATAATCTTTAAAGGTTTTTGCATAATCTTTTTCTTCAAATCTATCTTCCATAATCAGGATTTTCGTAGAGGTATCTCTTCCATTGCTATAGGTACTTGCTAAACTTTTTCTGGTTCCATCTGGTAAAACGACATAATCTACACCTGAGCTAAAGTCTTCACAGTTGACTACTAATTGTACAGATTTTTTATCTGAAGATGCGATTTTTTGTATATAGGCATTTGGTTCTACGGTGTCATTTTGTGCTATTTGTGTATAAATGCTTTCCACTTTATCTACATCACTACCATACACTTGTTGTATACGTATATCACTTTCTAACTGTGCTTTTCTTAAGTTGGTTGCTGACATATAAGCGCCCATTAAAATTACCACAAAGAAAAATATAGTAACGACAACAAAGGTTGCAATTGCTCCGGTCTCTTCTTTTATCTTAAGCTTTTGTATATTTTTATTTTTTCTCATTTTTTACCTTCTTCTTCAAGAATTCTTTTTTTCTTTATTTTACCTTACCCTATTTGTATTTTCAAGTTTTTTGTCTAAATTTCTCTTGATTGTTTTTTACCCATGCTATTCTTTCTTGTCTAATTCTTTCTTTTAGTCCTTCTGCTGGCTCTAATTGGTATTTTTCCATGACAGATTTTCCCGTAACTTGGCTTAAACATGCTTTTCCCATTTCTACAAAATAAATCGTTTTTGGAAATTCTCCTTCTCGTTTTTTATCACATAATACCACTATTTTCATTCCTTCTAAACCTAACGCTGATTTTTGTATATTGGTTATAAAGTCGACTTGTTTAGCTGGTGTCATTTTTTCAAAAATACCACCTTTCATATGATATTTAGCAGCTACTTTTCCACACTTTGTCCATCTGTTGGGGATAACTAATCTTTTGGCCAAGTTTCCTACTAGACTAACTCCTTTTTCATCATGTCCATAATGATGGGGCTGCATTTCTTTTGGCGTTATACCTTTTCCTAAATCATGTACTAAACAGGCAAAACGAGTTGGCAAGTCTTCCGTTAAGAATACGCTATTGTCTACCACTTGTAAAGTATGTTGATAACTATCTCCTTCTGGATGATATTTTACTGGTTGCAAACTGCCTATTAAATCATAGATTTCTTTAAAATGTACTTCTAATACCTCTGCTTTTCGTAGAACTTCAAAAAAGATAGATGGCTTTTTGGTTGCTAATGCTTTTCTAAATTCTACAAAAACACGTTCTGGCGATAAGCTACTTAATTCTGATTTTAACATTTTCATATATTGCACTGTTTTTTCTTTCTTTCGCGGCTCCTGCTGATTTTATTGCAGTCGCATTTGACTCCGGCGGCGTGACGACAGGTCCCATGACAGTTCCCTTTATTATGGCGATCGGTGTTGGTCTCTCCGCAACCAGAAACGATAAA
>CATZDQ010000107.1 GCA_958417695.1 uncultured Clostridiaceae bacterium
AAAATGCATAAGGATACGAATAAGAATAAAAAAGAGAAGAAGCATTTCTTTAAAGATTTCAAAGCAGAACTTAAAAAAGTTATTTGGCCAACACCAAAACAATTGGTTAATAATACGGTTGCTGTTATTACAATTGTGTTAATTACAGCACTAATTGTATTTGTACTAGATTTTGCATTTGAAAAAATGAATACATATGGTATTGATAAACTAAAACAAGCAGTAGAAAATAAGAATGAGATTACCAATTCTCAAACAAATGAATCTACAGATACAAATAGTGAAGATACCAATGTCACCAATCAGGAAACAACCAATACTACAGAAGGGGAAGCACAAGACTAAGACTCTTCAAAGAAAATGTAATGGATTGTAGAGGGAGGAGGCTTTTTCACATGTCTCAGATAGATAAAGATTTAGAACCTAGATGGTACGTCGTACATACCTATTCTGGCTATGAAAATAAAGTTAAAACAGATTTAGAAAAAACAGTAAAAAATAGAGAATTAGAAGATTACTTTTTTGAAATTGTAGTACCTATGGAAGAGCAAATTGAAATTAAAGACGGTAAAAGGAAAACCAATTTAAAAAAAGTATTTCCAGGTTATGTTTTAGTAAAAATGATTGTAACAGAGGCAACTTGGTATATTGTTAGAAATACAAGAGGTGTTACTGGTTTTGTTGGGTCTGGAACAGATCCTATACCACTAACGGAAGAAGAGATAAGACAAATGGGATTTGAAGTTCCAAGTGTCACTATCGATTATGTAGTAGGTGATTCTGTTACGATTATAGATGGGTCTTTTAAAGACTTTATAGGTACTGTTGAAGAAATTAATAAAGATAAACACAAAGTAAAAGTATTAGTTTCTATGTTTGGAAGAGAAACACCAGTAGAAGTAGATTTCTCACAAGTTTCAAAAGTTGTTTAAAAATTGAGGTATTTAGAAAGCATTCTAGAAACCTCAAGTTTAAAATAAATCTATAATTATTTAGATGTAAATATACATCAAAACTTAAAGGAGGTGCTAAGAAAATGGCAGAAAAAGAGATTACTAATGTAATAAAATTACAAATAGAAGCAGGAAAAGCTACACCAGCTCCACCAGTAGGACCAGCATTAGGATCAAGTGGTGTTAACATTATGCAATTCGTAAAAGAATTTAATGATAGAACTGCAAACCAACCAGGAATGATTATCCCAGTGGTTATAACAGTATATAAAGATAAATCTTTTGAATTCATAACAAAAGTACCACCAGTAGCTGTATTAATCAGAAAAGCAATCAAAATTCAAAAAGGTTCAGGAAAACCTAACAGAGACAAAGTTGGTACAATTACCAAAGCACAAGTTGAAGAAATTGCTAAACAAAAAATGCCAGACTTAAATGCTGCATCATTAGAAGCTGCAATGAGTATGGTAGCAGGAACTGCAAGATCTATGGGTGTTGTAGTAGCTGACTAATTTAAAATAATTGGGAGAAATATAAGATATATTTCGTTAAAACCAAAGGAGGAAAAAAATGAATCAAGGTAAAAGATATGGAGAAAGTGCAAAACTTGTTGATAAAAACAAAGTTTATCCAGTAAAAGAAGCACTAGAAATCATTGAAAAAATGCCAAAAGCAAAATTTGATGAAACAGTTGAACTACATGTAAAATTAGGTGTTGATTCTAAACATGCAGACCAACAAGTAAGAGGTACTACCGTACTTCCACATGGAACTGGTAAAACACTAAAAGTATTAGTATTTGCTAAAGGACCAAAAGCAGAAGAAGCTGAAAAAGCAGGAGCTGACTATGTTGGTGCAGAAGAATTAATTCCAAAAATTGAAAAAGAGAATTGGTTTGACTATGATGTAATCGTAGCAACTCCAGACATGATGGGTGTTGTAGGAAGATTAGGAAAGGTATTAGGACCAAAAGGATTAATGCCAAACCCTAAATCAGGAACTGTAACAATGGATGTTACAAAAGCTATTAACGAAATCAAATCTGGTAAAGTAGAGTACAGATTAGATAAAACAAACATCATTCATTTAGGTTTTGGAAAAGTTTCTTTTGGAGTAGATAAATTAGCTGAAAACTATGATGTTATCATGAATGCGATTATAAAAGCAAAACCAGCTGCAGCAAAAGGACAATATATTAAGTCTGTTGCAATATCTACAACCATGGGACCTGGAATGTATATAGATCAAAAATAATTATAGTAGCCAAAGAAAGTAGGCAAAATGGTAAGTCCTACCGAGGCATAAAAAGAGATGGAAAGAAAGCTCCAATCTTTGTATGCCTGTATATGGCTAACAAGATTGGAGTTTTTGATATATAGTATTCTAAGAAAAAGCTTTATCAGGCTATAGCAATATAGTTTATATAGAGATATAACCAATTCTAGGAGGTGAAAGAGAAGAAATGGCAAGTGAAAATATTTTAAAACAAAAAGAAGAAGAAGTAAGCGTTTTAGCTGAAAAAATGAAGAATGCAAAATTAATCCTTTTAACAGATTATAGAGGAATCACAGTAGATGATGTAACCTCTTTAAGAAATGACTTAAGAAATGTAAATGCACAATACAAGGTTATCAAAAATAACATTGTAAAAAGAGCATTAGCAGCAAATGGAGAAAATTCTTTAGATGCTGTATTAGAAGGACCAACAGCAGTTATTATTTCAGAGGAAGATTATTTAGCACCTTTAAAGGCAATATATAATTTTTCAAAGGACAATGACTACTACCAAATTAAAGGTGGTATTGTAGAAGGTAAAGTATTATCTGTAGAAGAATTAATTACTTTAGCAAAATTACCATCCAGACAAGAATTACTTGGTATGCTTGCAGGTGCTTTACTTGGCAATATTTCCAAAGTGGCAGTTGCGCTTGATCAAGTTAGATTACAAAAAGAAGGCGCTAATGCATAGTTAGCTAAAAAGAAAGAGTGGTAAGCTAAACTTACCTATAAAAAATAAAAATTAGGAGGAATTTTAAAATGATAGAAGAATTATTAGAGAAAATCGACAAATTAACAGTTGCAGAACTTGCTGAATTAGTAAAAGCAATTGAAGAAAAATACGGAGTATCTGCAGTAGCAGCAGCTGCACCAGCAGCTGGAGCAGTAGCAGGAGCTGCTGAAGAAAAAACATCTTTTGATGTTGTATTAAAAGATGCTGGAGCAAACAAAATCCAAGTAATCAAAGTAGTTAGAGATGCTACAGGTTTAGGATTAAAAGAAGCTAAAGACTTAGTTGATGGAGCTCCAAAAACAGTTAAAGAAGGCGCAAGCAAAGACGAAGCTGAAGAATTAAAAGCTAAATTTACAGAAGTAGGCGCTGTAGTTGAATTAGCATAGTTTTTATAAACTAGTATTATTTGAAAGAAGAGAGGTTTTCCTCTCTTTTTTTCTATTATAAGAGATAAAAGAAACCATAAAAATAAGTATGCATGTAATCTATATAGAGCAATGGTTGAACATTATGTAGAAAAGTAGTAAAATAAATATAATGGAGAAATAAAATGCACACCCAAGAGTTTTTCTAAAAAAGAGAAAAAATAGAATAAGGAGAAAAATTGTATGAAATGGTTTCGAAAAATAGGAGAAAAAGATGAGGAGCAAGAAGAGGAAAAGCAAGAAGAAAATAATCAAGAAACAATGGAATTTACTATACAAGATGGTATAGATGACATGAGACTAAAAATAGTTAGATTAAAAAATATGCTTTTGAATAGTTCTATGAAAGAAGTGGAAGAAAAGATAATAAAAACCAAAATTTTAGAATTAGAGGCATTAATGGATGAGTTCGAAAAAATAGTGGAAAAAACACATGAAGAACATAAAGAAATGGAAGAATCAGAAAAGATAAGAGTAACAAATATAGCGGCAGTCTCTAACAAACTAGCTAACAATACGATTATCAATTTAGAATTACCTATGTCCGGTGGTTATGAAGTTAGCTATGAAATAATTTTAAAAGATGCCTTCCATGCGTTACAAGTATCTTTTGCAGAAAAATATAAAAATGTGAATAGAGAATATGCATTAGCTTCTGTAGAACTTATCGTTGGAAGAATAGAACAAGCTATGAATCCAGAAAGATTTTATACAAGCGAAGAAAAAAAGGAAATGTTAACTTATTTTGAAAATTATTTAGACATGTTAGATAAGAGAAAAGAACTTTTTGATGGGCTTATGAAAAATCAATATCTTAGTAAAATGAAGATATTAGAGGCTAAAATAAAGTTACTAAAGGTAATGGTGACAGGTGAAGGGCAAGTAGATTTTGAAAAAGATAGGACGCAAGATGCAAAATCTAGACTGATATATAGCCGAGTGGTATTAGAAGAAGCAACACAATTTAGTAAAAAGATACAAGAGTTAAAACAAAGGAAGCAGAGCTTAATAAAAAGTGATGAATATAATAGTGAACTAGAACAAATAGAACAACAATTTAAAGTATTCCAAGAAAGAAATAGAATTTATACATTAACAGAAGCAGAAGATGAAGGAGAAATTTTCCCTATGATGCTAGAATTCATGCTTCAAATATATAAAGAAAAACAAAGTATATTGCAAGAAGAAAAAAAGCAAGAGAAGGTACTAGAACTAAAGAGGATGCCAGAAGATGAGGTGAAAAAAGGAATAGATAAAATAGATATGGAAAGTGAAGATATGACGCAAAGACTTAATGCGATTATGGTATATGAATACAATATCTTAAAAGCGAAAGGTCTATTAGATGAAGAATCAATTATGGAAGAAAAGGTATTTGATGATGAAAAAAGAAGAATTACAGGAGGAAGTGTGAATGCGGTCATAAAAAATGCTGAGGAATTAGGTATTCATTATAGTATATGTCCAGAATTACAAGATGATGGAATGAAGTATATTATTTTAGCACCAATAGGAAAGATAGAAGCATTAAAAAAGAGTCGATTTGAGAACGGATTTGTGGGAGAAGGACCCTATATAGAAGGGTGGTATACAGAAGAATTTATAGCAGCACTTCAAGAGAAACATAAGGAAAAAATACGATATAGCGCGGCTAGGGACGTAGGTTATAGAAAGTGTATATGTAGGTGTAATTCAATTACAATTAGTGATATAGAACAACTTATAGAAGAGAAAAATGCACCAGAAAATGTAGAAAATATAAAGTTTTATATAGCAGTGCCTTATTTAAGACCTATTATTTCTATATTAGAAAAATTACAAGAAAATGGAATACACTATTGGTTAGAACCAATGAGACCTAGCAAGAAAAGGATGATAGAACCGTTTATTCATATTTATATGGATCGAAAAGATTTACAAAATTATAAAGAAAATGTACATCCACAAATAGCAAATGTACAAGATGGTATGATTAAGATAGTAGGAGAGGGGGTTCAATTAGGAGATTTGTTAAAGAAATATTGTGAAATACCCTTAAAAAAAGAAGTAAGCCTTTAAATGTTCAGGAATAGAAAAAACTACAAAATATACAACCTTTTGATAAGTTACAGTGAATGGATAAGAATATAAATTTTTACGATTTATGTCTTATAAGAAAAAAATACAGTCATATAGAGGTAACAAAAAGATTAATATAAAAAACAAGCAATAATTGTACAAATTAAGGAAGTTTAACAGATGTTATAAAAAAAGAAAAAGCAGGTCTTATGTATATATTATGTTGAAAAAAGGCGCAAAAAGGTTTATAATAAAGGTAATATTACAAAGGTAGAAACAGGGACTTTTATAGAAAAAAGTAGGAGATAAGCATATGAAAAAAGAAAAAGCAATGACCTTAATTGCATT
>CATZDQ010000108.1 GCA_958417695.1 uncultured Clostridiaceae bacterium
ATGTTATTGTATTTCAATACATTTTAAAAACGGGAAGTGCAGGAAATGACCCTTATATTGTCTGGTTTTTACCAGGTATGGCTATGTGGCAATGTATTAATGATACTATCATGTCAGCTAGTGGTTCAATTAGACAATATAGTTACTTGGTTAAAAAAGTAGTATTTCCAGTAGATACGATACCACTCATTTCCACAGTAGCTTCTAGTTTTGTATCTTTATTTTTATTTATTGTAGCAACAGTAGTTTGTTGTGTATATCAATATTTCCCTAATATATTAGAGTTAATTTATATGATTATAGCAGCTTATGCTTTTATGATTGCTTTTTCCAGATTTACTTCTGCGATTACTACATTAGTACCAGATTTTGCGAACTTACTATCTATTGCTATGCAGTTATTTTTCTGGTTTACACCTATCATCTGGAATCTATCTATGCTTGCAAACCATCAAACGATTCTAAAAATTGTACAATGTATGCCATTTGCTTATCTAGTAACTGGTTTTAGAGAAGTATTTATTGAAGGTAATATCCTTACTGCTGGAGGGGGAATTTACACCATTGTATTTTGGATTTTAACGATACTTATGTTTATATGGGGAAACTCAGTGTTTAAAAGAACGAAGAAAGACTTTGCTGATGTATTATAGAATAGGAGGAAATGACCAAGTGGAGCAAGAGAAAGTAGATATCTTAATGGCTACCTACAACGGAGAACGTTATGTGCAAGAACAATTAGATTCGATACTAGGACAAACTTACCAAAATTTTCGTCTAATTATTTCTGATGATGGCTCTACAGATGCGACAATGGAGATTTTAACACAATATGCTAAACAAGATGCAAGAATTATCCTTTATAGACAGAAGGAAAATTTAGGATATGTTAAAAACTTTGAATTTTTACTAACAAAAGTAGAGAGTGAGTATTATATGTTATCAGACCAAGATGATATATGGTTACCACAAAAAGTAGAAAAATCTTTAGAGGCTTTAAAGAGAGAACAGGTAGATTTAGTTTATGGAGACTTAGAAGTAGTAGATGAGAATCTAAAAACAGTGTATCCTTCTTTTAATGACTACATGTTATTAACTAGAAAGATAGAAAAGTGTCATGATTATAAAGTTCAATATTTGTATAATACCGTTACTGGTTGTACTTTACTATCTAAGAAGAAATTTTTAGACTATATTTTACCAATTCCAACAGTGTCTAAATACATGTTACATGATTATTGGATTGCTTTAATAGTTTCCATCTATGGAAAAACGTATTGTATGAAAGAAACTTATATTCGTTATAGACAGCATGGCAATAACCAAGTAGGGACCAATAAAATTTCACATGGATTTCAAAAATTTCAGCAAGTTAGAGATTTATTTGTAGAGGTAAAATTAGGTGTATTTGGAAGTTATGTTAGTGAAAATGCTAGATTTCCAAAGGCTATTCAGGAGTTAAATCAAAAAGCTTTTGATTATTTTACTAGTTTACAAAACAAGAAATATGTTTATTTTAAAGGTTGGGATATTTTCCATGAATTATATAAAAATGAGACATTTAGTTACTATATACAAAATTTTATCATTATGAATATACCAGCAATAGGTAGAATTTTATTTCAAATACGCTATCAGTTATTAAAATGGATGGGCAAGAGATAGAAAGGATTTGACAAATGGAAAAGGAAGAAAGCAGAATCAATAAAGTAGAAAAAACAGACCAAGTGGCTATTAAAATTGAGAACTTATGTAAAAAATATAAAATGTATAAAAGTAAAAAGGCAAGATTAATAGAGACTATTGTGCCTTCTGTGCATATGCATGACGATTTTGCAGCTATGCAAGAATTTAATTTAGAAGTAAGAAGAGGAGAAGTACTAGGTGTTTTAGGAAAAAATGGTGCTGGAAAATCCACTCTATTAAAAATGATAACCGGTGTGGTTACACCAACTAGTGGTAAAATTACTATCGATGGTAAAATTAGTTCCTTGCTAGAACTAGGCACTGCTTTTAATCCAGAATTAACAGGGATGGAAAACATATATCAAAATGGACAAGTCATGGGTCTTACCAATGAACAAATTGAGGAGCGAAAACAAGAAATTATAGAGTTTGCAGATATAGGAGAACATCTATATCAACCAGTTAAAACGTATTCTTCTGGAATGTTTGCACGTTTAGCCTTTGCTTGTGCTATTAATGTCGACCCAGATATTTTAATTGTAGACGAAGTATTATCCGTAGGAGATATGTCGTTCCAATTAAAATGTTTTAAGAAGTTTGAACAGTTTAAAAATAAAGGAAAAACGATTCTTTTTGTAACACACAGTATTACGGATATTTTAAAGAACTGTACGAGAACGATTATTATTGATGCCGGTAAAAAAATCTTTGATGGTGGTGTAAAAGAAGGCGTTGAAAAATATAAAAAAATGATAGTGGGATTGGATGATAAAACTAGTAAAGAGGGATTATTAACAGATGCCCAACTTCTAAAACAAAACCCTAATTATCATGAAAATGCAAATCAACTTTGGAAAGCGCATTTTCAAGAAAATCCAAATTTAATCCAATATGGAAATGGAAAAGCAGAAGTGCTAGACTATGGTATGTTTGATGAACAAGGAAACTATGCTTCTATTATAGAAAATGATAAACCAATTATTCTAAAATCGAAAGTACAATTTAAAGAAGATATTAAAGAACCTATATTTACGATGACTTTAAAAGATTTTAAAGGTTTAGAAATATGTGGAACCAATACACTGATAGAAAAAATAGCAACAGGTGAGTATCAAAAAGGCGATATTGTAGAGGTTTCCTTTAACCAAAAAATCAATGTAGCGCCAGGAAAGTATACATTATCTTTTAGCTGTACACATTTTAATAGTCGAGGAGAATTAGAGGTGTTAGACCGTAAGTATGATGCTTTGTTAGTGGAAGTACTATCTTTAAAAGATACAGTTGGGATGATTCGATTAGATTCACAAATTACCATAGAAAAGGAATAAAAGATAAAAATGGGGAATATAGCCAAACAAAATCAAAAGCAAAAACAAGATAGAAATCCAATAAAGGTAAGACATGCTGTTATAACAGTTGGTCTACTAGTTATCTTTATATGGATAAGCATAGCAATTGGCATGTATGTAAATCGATTAGAATTAACACAATTAGGAAATCAAAGCTCTTCACAAATGATGGGATATGTATTAAGAACTAGCGATGGTAAAACGATTGTGATAGACGGGGGAACCGTTCAAGATGCAGATAATCTAAAAGCGCAAATTCTGCAATATGGAGATAAGGTAGATGTCTGGTTTCTAACACATCCTCATAAAGACCACGTGGGTGCTTTTATTACAATGATGACAGAGCAGACTCCTATAGAAGTGAAAAAAATCTATGTAACTTTAAATGACTTAGAATGGTATCAAACCAATGAACCAAATCGTAAAGAGGAAATTGAAAACTTTTTTAAGATAATAGAACAAGAGGCTATCAAAGAAAAAATAGAAGAAGTAACATTAGGACAAATTATTCATATAGGTAATTTGAAATGCGAAATATTAGGTATAAAGAACCCTGAAATAACACATAATGCCATTAATAACTCTAGTATGGTTATCAAAATGTACATAAATCAAAAAACAATTCTGTTTTTAGGAGATACAGGAATAGAAAGCAGTCAAAAATTATTACAAAAGCAGTCAAAAGAAAAATTAACAGCAGATGTGGTACAAATGGCACATCATGGACAAAGTGGAGCTATAGAGGAATTATATCAGGTGATAAAACCAAAGATTTGCCTATGGCCTACGCCAGATTGGTTGTGGGAAAATAATATAGGAACAGGAAAGAACTCAGGACCATGGAAGACTTTAGAAACTAGAGCCTGGATGGAAAAATTAGCAGTAAGACAGCAAATGATAGAAAAGGATGGCAATCAGACAATCACAATTTATTAAAAAGAAAAAAAGGGGGTGAAGGTTTAATTGAAATTAAATGTAACCTATTACAAACCAAAAAAAGAAACCTTAAAAAAAGAAGAGGAAGATATGATTGAAAAATATATCAATCAATATCAGGAAACAGAATATGAAACAGAATTGAAACACAAAATGGGTACTAAGAAAATAAGACACTTAAGCAATATTGCACAAAACATCTTAAATTGGTATCCTTTTGAAAAAGAAGCTACACTGTTAGAAATAGGTGGTAACTTTGGAGAACTAACGCGGCATGCTTTGCAAAAAGGTAAGACAAGTAGTTACAGTAGAAAGTAAAATAGAAAAAGCCAAAGCAATTGCTAAAAGAAATGAAAAAGTAAGCAATCTAGAAATTATGGTAGGAGAATTAAAGGATATTACTTTTACACAAAAATTTGATTACATTACTTTAATAGGATCCCTACCTTATGTAGCTAAAGCTAATGGCAAAACTTCACAAGAACTATTAAGTAAACTACAAGAACTATTAAAAGAAGATGGAAAATTGTTAATTGCTGTTGATAATCGTTTTGGTATCAAATACTTTGTAGGAAATCCAGACCCCTATTTAGAAAAGAAATTTGTAGGATTGCTAAATTATAATAATGAAGAAGAAAAAATAGAAACGTATACCAGACAAAAGTTAATAGATTTATTAAACCAAGTAGGCTTTTATTGCAAGCATTTCTATTATCCCTTACCAGACTATAGAATGCCTAATGTCATCTTTTCAGACTTAGAACTACCACAGTATAACACCATCGACAAATATGCACCTTACTATACAGAAAAATCGGATATATTAATAGATGAAATTGATTTATTTAGAGAAATATTAAAAACAGATGACCAGTTATTTACCTTTTTTGCTAATGCCTATTTTGTAGAAGCAAGTAGACAAGAAATGCCTTTTACGTACAAATACATTTCCTATAATAATATGCGTCAACCAGCTTACCGACTAATTACCAAAATTGGTCAAGAATATGTAGAAAAAGAAACTGTTGACGAAAACGCGATAGAACATTATGAACAAATAAAACAAAACATAGATATCTTACAAAAATTAGGAATACAAACTTTAGACAGTGTAGAGAATGGAAAAATAAAAAGTAAATATATGGAACAATCTAAACTGTTGTCTGCGGTACTAGCTAAAAAATTAGAAGAACAACAAATAGATATTTTCTACGAAATGGTAGATGCATACTATGAAAAAGTAAAACAATCTTCTGAAAAATTAGAAGATAAGCAAATTACTATATTTGAGAACAATGCAATAGCTATTACAGCAGAACAAAAAGAAAATTTATATTTCTTGAAACAAGGACTATGGGATATGACATTCAAGAATTGCTTTTATCTAGAAGGCAACTATTATTTCTTTGACCAAGAATGGAAAGATGAGAATTTGCCAGCAGAATATATTTTATATAGATCTATCGTATATACTATTTCTTTAAGAAGATTTATTAACATCCATGAAATTCTAGAAAAATATAAGCTAACCCCTTACTTAGACATATTTAAACAACTAGACGAAAAAATGCAAGAAAAAATAAGAGATGATGCCATCTGGAAATATTATAGTCAAAATCATTTTTTTGATATAGACAGCACCAAACAAGAACTCATTAACGAAACCATTAGAAGTAAAGCAAAAGATGATGCTATCATAGGTATGCAAAAGCAAATAGAAGCATTAAGCAATCAACTAACTAATCGAAAATTAACTATACGCCTAAAAAGAAAAATCAGTAAATGGATGAAAAAATCCACGAACCCATAAAATAATCTCTGT
>CATZDQ010000109.1 GCA_958417695.1 uncultured Clostridiaceae bacterium
GTATCTATGCGGATAATCAAAAATTAGATATAAAATATAAAATTTTTGATAAATTAGTTAGGGCTATCCTGCCGGTTATGACGTTATTATCCTTTTTGTATGTCATTATATTAGATATCCTGTTTTCAGTCAAAATCTGGCCATTTGTGACGATTCTAACGGTATCTGTATTAGCACCAACCATTCTAGATATTATCAATCGTATTATTTATCGAAAAGAAGGGGAAAGCAGTAAAAAAAGCTTTTCGCCAACCATACCATCTCTTTGGGCAAGTATTTTAAGAGGAATTTTAGCATTAGGCGTATTACCAGATAAAGCCTACTTTTCAGCCAATGCAATAGGAAAAACTATTTATCGACTAGCCATCAGTAAAAAACACCTATTAGAATGGACAACATCAGAAGAAGCAGAAAAATTAGCAAAAACAGACCTAAAATCTTATTATTTATCTATGGTTCCCAATATCGTACTTGGTATATTAGGAATGCTATACATCTGTTTTGCAAAACAAGAAGTTATCAGTATTTTAGTCTTTATCCTTTCTGTTTTATGGCTAATCACACCAGCAATTATGTGGTACATTAGTAAAACCATTAAATTAAAACCAAAAGTAGAAGAACTAAATAAACAAGAACAAGCCTATGTATTAGAAATTGGCCAAAAAACATGGCAATACTTTAAAGACCATTTAACAGAAAAGACCAATTATTTACCGCCAGACAATTATCAAGAAGATAGAAAACCAAAAATTGTTTATCGTACTTCTCCTACGAATATAGGTTTAGGATTATTAGCAGTTGTGTCTAGTTATGATTTAGGATATGAAAATTTAAAAGACACGCTGATTTTATTAAATCATATGTTAAATACGATAGAAAGTCTACCAAAATGGCATGGACATTTATATAACTGGTATCAAATACAAACCTTGCAACCATTAATTCCACGCTATGTATCTACAGTAGATAGCGGTAATTTTGTAGGTTATATCTATGTATTAAAAGCCTTTTATGAGCAAATAAAAGAGCAACTAGAAGCAGAAAATAGCCAAGAAGCCAAGCAGCTACTAGAATATATTCCTAATTGGGTGGAAGGTTCTGTGCAAGAAATTCCTTTTGCAAAAGCGGACTTTTCAAAGCTATATGATGAAGAAAAACATTTATTTAGTATAGGATTTAATATAGAAGAAAACCAATTAACCGATTCTTACTACGATTTATTAGCTTCAGAAGCTAGACAATCTAGTATGGTAGCTATTGCTAAAAAAGATATAGCACCAAAACATTGGAGGCACTTAAGTAGAACTTTAACTAGTCTAAATCAATACAAGGGATTATTATCTTGGTCAGGCACTGCTTTTGAATATTTAATGCCCAATGTCAATATGAAAAAATATACAGGTAGTTTATTAGATGAGTCTTGTCAATTCATGCTAATGAGTCAGCAAGAATATGCCAAAAAGTTAGGGGTACCATGGGGCTTTTCAGAAACCGCTTTCAATGTAAAAGACTTTGGAAACAATTACCAATATAAAGCCATAGGAATACCATGGCTTGGATTAAAAAGAGGGTTAGAAGACGATATCGTGGTATCTACCTATGGAAGTGTCTTAGCCATTACAGAAGAACCAAAAGAAGTAGTCAGAAATCTAAAAAAATTAGAAACACAAGATATGTATCATCAATATGGCTTTTATGAATCAATTGATTATACACCAACAAGACTACGAAAGGGAGAAACCTATGCAACTGTTAAAACTTACATGGCACATCATCAGGCATTAATACTACTTTCTATTAACAACCTATTCCATGGAAATATATTACCAAAAAGATTCCATCAAAATCCAGAAGTAGAAGCAGTCGAAATTTTATTACAAGAAAGAATGCCAGAGAGTATGATTGTGACAAAAGAGCAAAAGGAAAAACCGATGAAAATAAAATATCAAGATTATGAAAACTATAGTCAAAGAGTTTATACAAAGGTACACGAAAAATTACATCCAATCAATGTCATCAGTAACGAAGATTATACCATTGTCATGAACCATAAAGGACAAGGATATAGTCAGTATAAAGATATACAAATTAATCGATTTCAAGAAAGCCAGGATAGAGTACAAGGAATATTCTTCTACTTTAAAAACATCAGAAACAAAAGAATTTGGACAGCTGGTTATCGAAATGACTTAGCAAAACCAGATAAATATGAAGTCACTTTTGCAGAAGATATGGATAAAATAGCCAGAATTGATGGAAATATAGAAACTACTACAAAAGTTACTATAGCTAGTGATAAACCAGTTGAAATTAGACAAATAGAAATTAAAAACACAGGAATGGAAGAAGAAACAATTGAAGTTACTAGTATTTTAGAACCAATCTTATCCAATCGAAGACAAGATGAAGCCCATCCAGCCTTTAATAGTTTATTTTTAATAAGCCAATATTTGGAAGAAGCCAATATATTGGTAGTCAAAAGAAAACAAAGGAAACCAGAAGAAGCTCAAAGTTATATGGCCGTTACCCTAACAGCAGAGGGGAATACCATTGGAGAACTAGAATATGAAATCGATAAAGAAAAATTTTATGGAAGAGGCAATTTAGGAATTCCACAAATGGTAGAATATTCCAAACCATTTACTAAAAAAATCAATTTAACACCAGACCCCATTCTTGCCATGAGAAGAACCATCTCCATAAAACCAGAGGAAAAGGTAGAATTAGGATTTATTCTAGCAATAGGTGAGAATAAAGAAGAAGTTATAGAAACCGTAAAAAATTATAGCCATGCACAAACTAGAAATCAAACCTTTGCCTTAGCCCGTGCACGTGTAGAAGCAGAAGCTAGATATTTAGGATTACAAGCAAAACAAATAGAACAATATCAAAAGATGCTAGGCTATTTATTGTATTTTAATCCTCTAAAAAAAGAAAATATGCAATACACAATAAAGCAAAATCCAGAACAACGATATGCACCTTCTTCACTATGGAAATTTGGAATTTCTGGAGATTTACCAATTTTACTAGTCAAATTACAAGATATCAGTGATATAGAAGTATTAGAAGACATGTTAAAAGCCTATGTTTTCTACCAAATGAAAAAAATAAAAATCGATTTAGTTATCTTAAATGAAGAACCCAATAGCTATGAAAGTTATGTAAAAGGTGCTATCCAAAATGCTATATTAAATGAAAAACTAGACTATCTACAAAACCAAAATGGAGGAATCTACGTTTTAGAAAATGTAGAACCAATGGATAAGCAAATTTTAGAAGTAAGAGCCAATTTATGTATGGATGCTAAAAAAGGAACCGTAGCTAGATATCTAAAAGAAGCAGAAGAAGAATATATAGAACAAATCAAAACAACAGCCAATCAAATGCAAAAAGAAATTTTACCAATAGAAGAAAAAAATAGAAGCAGCTTAGTAGCAGAAAACTTAAAATACGATAATGGATATGGCGGATTTACAGCAGATGGCAAAGAATACTTTATAAAACAAAACAAAGACCATAGAGTACCTACTGTTTGGAGTCATATACTAGCTAATCCACAATTTGGTAGTGTAGTAACAGATAGTATGGGAGGCTATACTTGGTATCGCAATAGTCATTTAAATAGAACAACTCACTGGAACAATGACCAAGTAACAGACATTCCATCAGAAATCATCTATATGCAGGAAGAAGAAAGTGGAAAAACCTGTTCCTTAGGTTTAAACCCTATGCCAGATGACAACGATTATGATACCATATATGGATTTGGATATTGTAAGTATAAGCATACAAGCTCTCAGATTGAACAAGAATTAAAAGTATTTATACCACAAAATCAAAATTGTAAAATTCATTTATTAGAACTAAAAAATCAAGCACCTAAAAAGAAAAAAATAAAATTAGTATATTACTGTAAGCCTGTATTAGGACAATCACAAACCAGTAGCAATGGATTTATAACTATGAATTTGCAAGAAAATGAAAACATGTTAATAGCTAAAAATTTAGCAAATGAAACATTCACACAATATATGTATATGAGTAGCAGTGAGAAAATCAGTTCCTTTACAGGCAATAAACAATTCTTTATAGGCGAGGGGGATTTAACCAATCCAGAAGCATTAAGAAAAACAGGACTCAATAATGAAGATAGCCTAGGTAACAACACCATTATGGCTATACAAATAGAAATAGAACTACAAGCCTTTGAAAGCAAAAATATATCTTTTGTTATGGGAGTAGAAGAACAAATATTAACAGCACAAGACAATAGTTATCAATTTCATAGTCTTTCTAATTGTATACAAGCATTTGAAAACACCAAAAAATATTGGGAAAACCTAACGCAAAAAATACAAGTAGAAACTCCTTTAGAATCCTTTAATTTACTATTAAATGGATGGTTAGTCTATCAAACGATTACAAGTAGACTATGGGGAAAATCCGGATTTTATCAATCAGGAGGTGCTTATGGATTTAGAGATCAATTACAAGACACCATAGGTCTAAAATATGTTGACCCAGAACTAATGAAACTACAGATATTAAAACACAGTCAGCACCAATTCTTAGAAGGCGATGTAGAACACTGGTGGCATGAAGAAACCAGTACGGGTATTAGAACCAAATTCTCAGATGATTTATTATGGTTAGTATATATAACAGAGGAATATATAGAATTCACAGGAGACGAAAATTTATTAGCAGAAAAAACACCTTATTTAGAAGGAGAAATACTAGAAGAAAACCAAGATGAAAAATATGACCATTACAGCATTTCTACTATAGAAGAAACCCTATATCAGCATTGCATAAGAGCTATAGAAAAATCCTTATCCTTTGGAGAAAATGGACTACCAAAAATAGGAACAGGAGATTGGAACGACGGATTTAGTAATGTAGGAAGACAAGGAAAAGGAGAAAGTGTATGGCTAGGGTTCTTCCAATATCTCGTACTAAAACGATGGATACCTATCCAAGAAAAAAGAATAGAACAAATCAGTGGAGAGGAAAAAGAAACGGAAATACAAAGAAAGCAAAAGTATGAAATTATTATCGAAAATCTAAGAAAAGCACTAAACACAAATGCTTGGGATGGTAGATGGTATAAAAGAGCCTTCACAGACAATGGAGATATATTAGGAACTATCCAAAACGAAGAATGTAAAATAGACAGTATAGCACAAAGCTGGTCTGTCATATCAGGAGCCGGAGACAATGACAAAAAATTTATCTCTATGGAAAGCCTAGAAAACCATTTAGTAGATAGAGAAAATGGCATTATTAAACTACTAGACCCACCATTTGAAAAAAGCAAACTAGAGCCAGGTTATATAAAAGCCTACCTACCAGGAACCAGAGAAAATGGAGGACAATATACCCATAGTGCCATATGGGCAATCATTGCCATGGCACAGTTAGGATTTGGAGACAAAGTAGTAGAACTCTACAGAATGATAAATCCAATAGAACACGCCAGAACCAAAGAAGCAGCACAAAAATATAAAGTAGAACCCTATGTAGTAGCAGCCGATATATATGGATATGGAAACTTAGCAGGAAGAGGTGGATGGACATGGTATACAGGTTCTAGCAGTTGGATGTTAGATGCAGGTATTGAATACATCTTAGGACTTAAAATAGAGAAAGGAATTTTGAAAATCCAACCATGTATAGCCCACGACTGGAAAGAATACAAAATACACTATCACTATGGAAATAGCCTATACCACATTAAAGTAGAAAACCCAAATGAAAAAACAACTGGTATCA